>JBCDAP010000001.1:0-15473 GCA_039185335.1 Planctomycetota bacterium
CGGACTGCACCGCGGGGTCTTCCAGAGTTGGGGTGACCTGAAAAAGGAAGGAGAGGAAAACGGGCTGGGGGAATTTGGGTGCTTGGCCGAAGCCGCCGTTGGTTGTGTCGTGCGCGCGGATGAGTGATTGGAGTGCTTTCCCGATCGTGGTGGTATCCAATCGAACGGGCGCAACATCGGCATCAAGGTTTTCTCGAACCGCAACGGCGACGCGTTCTGCTTGGCGGAGCGTTTCTTGGCGTCGGTTCTGCCAGGCATTGGAGATTTGCTGGCACAGCTCGGGGAAGCCCATGCGGCCGTACGCGTCGGCGGGCGGGAAGTACGTGCCGGCGTAGATGGGTTCAAGCCCGGGGTCGGTTGGGGACTTGGAGCCGGGCGGGGTCAGCCAGACCGACATGGGCCACCCGCCCTGCCCGTCCTGGTAGATCTGAACAGCGTTCATGTAAATCGTGTCGACATCAGGGCGTTCTTCACGATCGACCTTGACCGGGATGAAGTGTTCGTTGATGACCTTGGCGATCACCTCAGATTCGAAGGATTCGCGCTCCATGACGTGGCACCAGTAGCACGTGGAGTAGCCGACGGAGAGGAAGATCGGTTTGTCCAACTCGCGGGCGAGCTCGAACGCTTCGGGGCCCCATTGCTGCCAATGGACGGGATTGTTTTTGTGCTGCAGGAGATAGGGCGAGGAGGCTTGAGAGAGCGTGTTGGTGAGCAAAGCGGGCACGGGTGGTCCTTGTTCTTGCTGGCCGTCAGGGCCGGCATCCTGGGCAGAAATGGGCATGGAGCAACCTATGGAAAGGATCGCGGTGGCAATCGCTGTCGTGGGGTTTCGGGGCATCCCGTGACTGTAGGGTCAGCTGCGGTTTGCGGATAGCCCAGACCAGAACGGGGCAGGGGAATGGCACGATGGTGCGCGGGCATGTCGTGACCCGTTCATAATCCAAAAATGAAGCGGTCGAGCGAGGATTGCGGGTGATGGGTTGCTCTACGGGGCGTTTGGGCTACACTGTTCGGCTCGCGATTTTTAGAACAAGCCTCAGGCTCACGGACCAGGATTCTTCCCATGCCCAAAGAGTGCATTTTTACCGGTAAGCGGACCACCTTCGGCAACAACGTCGCCACCTCTGGTGCCGCGATCAAGAAGGGTGGTTTCGGTCTGCACTGTTCAGGGCGGACGAAGCGAACGTTCAAGCCCAACCTTCAGAAGGTCAATCTGATTGTCGACGGCAAACCCACGAAGGCTTACGTTTCGACTCGCGCGATCCGCGATGGCTTGGTCGAGAAGCCTCTCAAGCGTAAATACGGGTACACCCGCCTGCAAAAAGAGCAGGGCGGCGCGTAAATCGCTGAAACCAAGAGATGTCGCGAACCCGAGCCAATGCTCGGGTTCTTTCTTGCGCCGATGAAACTCGTGCGGGGTATCAGGCCGATGGTGAAATAGTCAGGTAGGGGCTTGTAAAGAGTGTGATCCTATGACGATTTCGCAAGAGAGTGAATGGGTACCCCAGCCGGCTGCGCAGTCGTTGGTGAACGGTTTGGTCGCTCGTTTTTTGGAGCGATCGCCTCATTCGCGTGAGCTCGCGGACCGCATGATCAACGAAACGGCAACGCGGTTGATCGATTTTGTTGATCACATCGAAATCGGTTTTGGCGAGGAGTGTGTCGACAAGCTGGGAGGTGTTGGTTTCGTCCGCGAAGGCGCGGCCTCGTTTGGCGAGGTTTGGGTGCATCACGGCGGGTTGTTCCCGAAGATCATTGTTCGTTCGGGCGAGCTGACCCGGGTTATCAGGGTGGGAATCAGGGTCGATCAGGTAGAGGATTTTCTTGGGGCCCAGCGTGTGGCGTTCTATGATGCGGGTGTGCTGGGCGCGGTGCATGCGCCGGTGCGATTTGCGAGCGTGTTTGTTGATACGGACGGGGAAGGGGCGGAGCTCCGTGCTGTGGAGCGCCACGGCGACCGTGGCTTCGATATCACCGAGCTGCCCGAGCTTTGGGAGGCGACGGTCGAGCGTCACCTCGAACTCTTTCGTACTCGTCCTCGTGGTGGTATGGCCGATCAGGCCGCCTTCGAAGAGGTGCTGACACGGATCGATAACGCGGCGGCGGACCTTGGGCGCGGGTATGCCTGCGATCTGTTTTTTCGTGCCGAGCGCGAGTATTGGATGAGCCGGAACGCAGCAGGGCGATCGCAGTACGCACGCCAGCAGAAGCTGGGTCTCGGGTGGGCGAACGCCGGCAATCACACGTTTCGCAGTTCGCGGGAGTGGTTCCAGAGCGCGATCCGCGTGCTCGAAGCGCTCGGCATGGAATGTCGAGAACGCTTTTATGTGGGTGAGCAGGCGGGTTGGGGGGTGCAGGTGCTTGAGTGTGCTGCGACCGGCATCGTGGTGTTCTGCGACGTGGATGTGTCACCCGAAGAAGTTGTGGAAGACTTTGCTCACGCGGGGCTCGCGCGGAATGAATCAGTATCCGGAACAAATGGACTCTGGTGTGGCCTTCACGGCGAGTCGATGCTCGGCGCGGGCATACATCATCTGCAGGCGCAGTTCGATTGGCATCAGCTTGTCGAGCAGCTCAAGGCGGAAAACGGCATCGAGATGATGGAGCCGTTCTCGACATTTCCGTACCTCCGCCAAGCGCTTACCGAGGGCGAGCGTTGGAGTATTGATGCGGGTCGAGTCGACGCGTTGGCCGAGCAAGGGGTCATCACCGCGGAACAAGCGGAGGACTTCAAGCAGAATGGGGCAATCGGTTCGCACCTGGAGAACCTTGAACGCAACGACGGGTTCAAGGGTTTCAACGAAGAGGGTGTGAGCGACATTGTCCGCAAGACAGGTCCACGGAAGGCGGGGTGAAGCGCCTGTGGCGAGGCCGCAGGGATCGAGGGATTAGGCAACAGCGGGTCAATCCCGAACAATCTCTTCTTGGGTAAAGGTCAGGTTGTAGGGTTTTCCTTCAGGAAATCCTGCGGCGTTTCGTGTTGTGATCCACATCATTTCGGGCAAGCCATCAGCATCGAAGTCTCGGACACTTGCGGTTTCGTTTGTCATGTTCGGAAACCGGCCTTTGCCAATAGAAACACTCCAAGCTTCGTGAGGCGCGCTTCTTGAGAAGCTGTATGTGTATGGGTGTCCCGGGGGCATGATAAACCAGCGTTCTCCGTTGTGTGCGTCGCGATCGAAGAGGATCATGACTCGTTCTTCACCGGATTTGATGTACGTCATCGGCGGCATTCCACCGAGGTCATCTGGTTTGGCGCCGATCGAGCCGAGCCAACGCTCATGCTGGCGATAATCGTTGCGGGTTGGTTCGGTTAATTTGAACGACCCAAGGTTTTTCGTGCTATTCAAATAAAGCCAATAGGACGCTGCGAGCATAGAGGCGTTGGTGAGGGTGAATACAGCTCCCAGCAGCAGCGCACGGGATCGCTTTAGTTTGCTTGGTATGCGTTCCATGGGTCTTTATGGATGATTGGGAGAATCACGTTCGGGATTACGACGGCCAGAGTATTGCGAAGGTGGCGCCAGTAATGAGGCCGTAGGCGAGACCGTCGACTCCATCGGTCAGCCATTGGCGGAGTGGCTTGCCGAACCAGATGGCGTTGAGCATCCAACCGCACGTGTAGGCCATCACGGCAACCGTAGTGGTCAGCTGGAAGACGCGGAGCGAAGAGATGGGTTCGATATCGCCCTGGGCATCTTCGAGGAGTGACTCAGCGGCGACGTAAGCAACAAGAAAAGTGACAAAGAGGAACACACCCAACGAGGCGGCGAGCTTGGGCCCCATCTGCGGTTGAGCAGGCCAGATATTGACGGTGCCCCAAGGGCCCTCCTTGATCATTGTCTTCGAGGTTTCATCCTCGGCACTCATGTTGTGCTGATGAGGGAACATGTAGACGCCGGGTTTGACACTCTCAGCACCATCGGGCTGCGCGAGATCTTTGAAGTGCTGGGGATTGGCAAAGGGGAGAACGTCTTTGTTGTGATGAGGCAGCACAGTCCAGGCCAGCGCCGAAGCAATAAAGCACACAACGGCAGCCACGACAATGGGAAGCCAGAGCAGGGTGAGCCATTCCATTCGCAATCTCCTGTTCGTTGTTCGGACTGGGAAAGCGTACCACGTGTTGTGGTGATTTCGATGAGATTGATGGGACTTCGCTGACCGTTGCGACCGGAATTGTCGACAGAGAAGGAGCGGAATACGGCCTTGTGCCACTTTGCGGATAAGCGGCGTGTTGCGTGGTCAAGATCGAGAGGCAGGTACAGCAGGATGCTGATCACAAAGGACTTGAGGGGATTTGTTGAGGATACCCAGACAGACACCTACGTCGTGATCGAGGGCAAGTCACTGGTGATGCGTTGCCGAAAGGAAGCTCGCCCGATCGGCGGGCGATTTATGCGGATGGTGGTGTTGTCCACGATCGAAGTGGAGCCCAATGAACGTGGCAAGGGGCGCTTTCGGGATTTCCTGGATGAGAACGAGACGATTGCGGATGAGCTTGGAGTCCTGCTCTACATCGAGGACATTGTCAACGACAATCTCGCCAGCCACCTCGATCGGCGTGGGTGGAGCACGATGGGCGGACAGAAAGAAGGGCTCTGCATGGCCCGCTTCACCGCGGCTGCGCCGTACCTCATCGAGCCCAGAATTGTCTTCGGCGCCACGAGCAGTCTCGGCGTGCGGATCAACGGAGGACACCGCGCCAGCAGTGGCGTGCTTGCTGTTGAAGAATAACCGGGCTAGTTTCCTGTCCTCGTTGACCGACAGGAGACTGACGAATGCCCAACAAAAAAGTGATGTGCGGTTGCGTGCTTACCGGTTCGCTGATCAGCCCGCTCGTTTTTGCACAAGACAACGGGATGAGCGCTGCGGAGCTGCTCGAGTTGCTCAAAGCTCGCGGCGTTGAAGTGCCGGCGGACCTCACATCCAACGACGACGGGACAGTTTCGGTTGCAGCCCCCGCGGAAGAATCGTCCTCGCAACAAGCGGCCGCTCCGCCGCAAGCCCCGGCACCAGTTCCGGCGCCCGAGCCCGAGGTCACCTGGAAGAACCGATTCGAGCTGGGCTTTGGTGCCTCCTTCGGCAACACCGAAAACAAAAACCTCTCGCTCGGATTCACGAGCGAAAGGATCACCGAGCGGACCGAGCTCAAGTTTGATGCCGCGTATTACTACGAAGAAGACGACGGCGATGAGACCGAAAACAAGTTCACCGCCGGAGTGCAGCACGACTGGTTGATTCCTGAGAGCCGGTGGCGGTACTTCGTGCTCGGACGGTTCGATTTCGACGAGTTTCAGGACTGGGACTACCGCGTCAACGCCGCGGGCGGTGTTGGGTACACGTTGATTAATAAAGACAACGTCGAACTTATCCTTCGCGCCGGTTTGGGTTTCTCTCGTGAGTTCGAGTCTGCGAACGACGACTTCGTGTTCGAGGCCGTTGCTGGCGCGGACTTCGAATGGACGATCACCGAAAACCAGTCGATCACCGCGGATACCCGGATCTATCCAAGCTTGTCCGACGGCGGTGAGTTCCGCACGCTTTCGAACGCGGCGTACAAGATCAAGATCAATGCCGAGGAAGGGCTCGCGTTGAGCTTCGGGCTGCTGCACGAGTACCAGTCCGATGTTGGGCCTGCAACGGACGAGCACGACCTCAAGCTGAACGCGGCGCTGGTGTTCGAGTTCTGAATCGCAGAGCCGACCTTTCGGCCACCCCTGCGTTGTTTTATTGATTCTCCTGTTGCTGTGGGCGGGAGATCATGGTGTCGAGCATCGTGCCGATGAGTGCCGTGCTCTCCGCGTCGGTCTCAGACCCAGAACCCGAGCCGGACACCATGACACGCGGCGTAATGTTGATGCCCGCCTCACCCACGATCTTCATGAGCTCCATCAGGGCGGCGTTCTGCGCACCGATCTGATCAGCGATCAATCGATAAGCGTCGGCCTGTGCCTGGGCCCTGATCTCGATCGCCTCGGCCTCGGCCTTCGCTTCGATGATCCTCTGCTGCTGGGCCTGCTCAGCGATCTGTACCTCGTACTGCGCAGTCGCCAGACGACGCTCTTCTTCGGCTTCCTGTTGCGTTCTAGTGAGCGACTTTTCCTGTTCCGCCGCCCGTTGCTGTTCCTGGAAGGTCTCTTGCTCCTGAAGGGCGATCTCGCGATCGGTCTGGGTCTTGAGGAGCGTGCCGAGTGTTTGCTCGTTCCCGACATCTCCGATGCGGACTGCGGTCACAGTGACTCCGACACGGGCCATCTCAAGAGCGATCATCTCGAGCGATTGACGCTCTTGCTGCGATCGTTGATTCACGTAGTCGAGCGCTTTCACTGACTCCGCGTTGTTGCGGAAGACCGCGCGAACCGTGGAGTTCATCTTTGAAAGCAAAGGCTGATCATCATCGCCGAGCTTGGCAACAACGATCGGTGCGTCGAGCGGGTCGATGCGGTATTCGATGCGAACGTCGACCGGGAAGGTGAATCCATCGGAAGTCCGAACCGTGATCTCGGATTCTTCGTTGGAGTTGGGCGTCGCGATACCACGAGTCTGGTTGAGGGCACCCTGTCCCGCCGTGAACCGGACGATCGTTTCGCGTGTTGAGACCGAGGTAACGGTATAGGCGCTGGTGTTGATCGGGTACTTGCCCGGGAGCAGCGGTTCCGCACGGATGCCTTTTTCTCCATCATCAGCGAGGACGAGCGGCTCGGGCTCATCAGCAACAGCACGCTTGATGGTCGGATCTTGACCGAAGTTCGCCTTCAGAACCGCGACTGTCGCTTGGGGTACCTCAAGCGCGGGGACCGTGGTGACTTTGAAGAGCTGTGGATTGATGCGGTACTTGCCCGGCGTGAGCACATTCACCTGCGGCCCTTTGCTCCCCTGCCCGTCGGTCAGAAAGTGCGCGGGATCATCGATCATGCGTTTGAAGACATCAGGCGCGACTTCGGAAGCAAAGAGCTGCCCTGGTGCAAGGGGGGAGCCATCGAGCGCCTCAACGATGCCCACGCTTTCTTGGGGAACAATCACCTCTGGTTGGTTCGATACATCAAAGATCACAGGCCAATACCCATAGTGCCAACCGGGGGGAAGGACCTGCGCTTGGGCACCCATCTCCCCGTTGGTAGCGATGATCTTGCCGTCAGTGAGGCTCGCGCCGAGCGCGTTCTTCTTCACCACACCGACCTGTCCGACAGGGACATTGCGCAGGCTGGACAGCCCAATGCCTGCGAGCACAATGCCCAACGAGATAATCGCGACACCGACTTGGAGCGATTTAGGGAGTTTGGGGATCGTGGACAGCAATGCAATCGCGAGCGCGAGTCCCACGAGAATAGAGAAATAGCCCATGAGAGCCTCCTTTACAGGGTGGACATTGACGGTGCCGGCAACGACAGCGCCGTAGCAGATGATGCTACCGGACTCTTTGGGTGAGCAGTGAGAGCGATTTCATTCGCTCGGCGTGTCGATCTTCTCGAGCTTCAAACGCAGGTAGTACGCGTGGTGCTCGAGATGCCACGTGGTGTACGAAAGCGTTCCCTTGAAAGTGATCGGCCCTGTTTCGGTGTGCAGGGCGGTCCTTGAGAAAGCGTCTTCCTCGAGCGTTGAGAGCCACTGCCCGCACCAGTTCCGCGTGGTCACGATCGCGGCGAGGAACCCAGCGATCGGATGTGCGGCCCCGTTGTAGAGGCCGCTGTCGATGAAGGCGTTCTCATCGAACGCACCGACGGTTGGGTTGTCCTCCGCGACGATCCGCCGAAGACGGTGCGCAAACACAATCTCACAATCTGCCAGGTGCCCGAGGAGAGCACGGATCGACCAACGCCCGACCTCCGCTTCCGGACGCCAATAGGTGTCCAAAAGGTCATCAGGGATGTTGAGAAGGGTGTTGGAGAAGTGGTTCGGACCGTGGCGATAGCGGGCCACGAGCGTGGGCTCTTCCAGACCTTCGAAGGCGCTCCGGGACGGCGGGGGGGTCAGTGCGATGGTCATCCGGGACGATAGGCAGACGGCGCGGTACGCTTACGTCATGGCCGACGGAGAACAGGCGAGTATTGTCAAAGTTGAGGATGTCAACGGTGTTTCCGTGGCACGGATCTATTGCCCCAACGTGGCAGAGCGGGAGAGCAGGGTGATTGAGGACGAGATCATCGCCGCGGCCTCTTCCCCCTCGAAGATCGTCCTCGACTTCTCGAAAGTGACGATGCTGCCTTCAGTCGGACTGGGCATGCTGATCAAGCTCTCCACAGGCTGCAAGAAATCGGGCGGGAAGCTCGCGATGTTCGGGCTCAATGACAACCTTATGAATCTCCTCAAGATTTCTAATCTGGACAAGCTGCTGGTTGTCACACAGGACGAAGCCAAGGCGTTGAGCAAGGTCAAATGACAGCGCGAGTGCCGGTGATAGCGGTATTTGTCTCGGGGACCGGGCGCACGCTCCGTCATCTGTTCGAGATGACAAACTCTCAGCAACTCCTTGCCAAAATCGGCGTGGTTGTCGCTTCCCGTGAATGCCTTGCGATCGAGTGGGCGCGTGAACAGGGGCTTGCGGTTGAGAAGGTCCGAGGAGACGAGAGCGGCTCTGAACTGGAATCGACGCTTGAGAAGCACGGTGCCGGCTGGGTCGTGCTCGCGGGATACACAAGGCTTGTCCCTGTAATGCCGTCATATGAGTATCGCGTAGTCAATATCCACCCGGCTCTGTTGCCGGACTTCGGAGGCAAGGGCATGTACGGCACTCGCGTCCATCGCGCCGTGCTCGAATCAGGAGCCACCCAGAGTGGGTGCACGGTACATCTGTGCGATGATCGTTACGACACTGGACCGATCGTGGCCCAATCGGTCTGTGATGTTCAGACGGGGGATACCCCTGAGACTCTCGCGGCAAGGGTTTTCGAGAGAGAACTCGATCTGTACCCCAGGGCATTGGCATCGCTCTTCGCGGGCTTCAAGGTCGTGAAGGGGCGCGTGGAGCTCAGCCAGCCGGTACTCGGGGCTCGTAGCCGGTAGACTAATCGCATGCAGATCATGATCAGCGCACGCACGGACGCGGAGGGGCCGGCATGAGCACACGAGACCGCGGTTTCGGGAGCGACTTCCGCAAATTCTTCTTTCGGGGTCTTGGCATCCTGCTGCCCTCGGTGGTCACGGTCGGATTGCTCGTGTGGGCGTTCGGCTTTTTGCAGGTCCGCATCGCGGGGCCGATCAATGCCGGCGTACGCTTCGTCGTGCTGCATGTGGTTGACGATGTCTATGACATCTTTGGTGCCGAGACACCCTCTTGGTACGTCGTGACCGAAGAAGAGCTTGCTTCACAGCGGGCCCTGGAGCCACGCACTTCGGCGGTGACCGATGAGGTCCTGATGGGGCGCGTCCGCCGTGATGATCTGAGCGAGGTCTGGGTCCGCCATTGGTATCTCGAGGGCATCGGGTTCATTCTTGCGGTCATCGCGATCTATCTGGCGGGGGTTTTCTTCGGCAACTTCCTCGGAAAGAGGATCTACCAGCAACTCGAGCATTTCTTTGTCCGCTTGCCGATCATCAAGCAGGTCTATCCCAATGTGAAGCAGATCACCGATTTCCTTGTCGGTGACGAAGACGCGAAGAAGCAGATGCCCGGCTCGAAAGTCGTGCTGGTGGAGTATCCGCGACAAGGGATTTGGACGATCGGTTTGCTCACAGGCGAGTCGATGGACCTCATCGAGAAGGCAGCAGGTACACGCCTTGTGACAGTGTTCATCCCGAGTTCACCCACGCCCTTCACGGGTTACACCATCAATGTTCCGCTGGGTGACGTAGTCGAGGTCGGGATCACGATGGACGAAGCGATCCGCTTTGTGGTTTCGGGTGGCGTGCTGGTTCCCGATGCCCGCAGGCCCAAGCGATTCCGCGAGGGTCTCGATCATGACGCACTCGCTAGAGTTGCCCCGTCTGACTTGTTAGATGATCAAAATGGAACGATGATCGAAGGTGAGGGAGAAGGCAGTCGATGAGTCTTTTTGGCAAAGGAGGACAGCATGCGGATTGATGTCTCGACACGGAACATGGAGTTGACCGATGCATTGCGCGATTATGCGAACGAAAAGGGAGAGAAACTCCCTAGGTACTACGACGGGGTCGAGATGCTGGAGTTTGTCATCGAGCATGGCAAGAACGATTCGTTCGTGACCGAGATCCGTGCTAGCGCCGAGAAGCACGACACATTCGTTGCGACCGCCAACGGTGATAACGTGTACGGGACGATTGATCTGGCTTCCGACAAGCTGGTCCGTCAGCTCACCGACTTCAAAGAGAAGCTGCGCAACAACAAGCGCTGAAACCACCATTAAGTACGGCTCAGTCGAGCAAGAGGTCTTCAGAGATGGACATGCGAGAGATTGTGACCATGGACGCTGTCATCCCCAAGCTTGGTGCAGGGGATCGTGACGCGGTCATCGCCGAGTTGCTCGACAAATTGATCGAAGCAGGCAAACTGGATTCGTCGTTGCGCGAAGAGGTTCTTGGCCGGATTCTTGATCGCGAATCAAAGGGTTCCACCGGTTTCGGGAGAGGGGTTGCTATCCCGCACGTGAAGCATCCGGATATCAAAGGTGTCTCGGCCGGCATCGGGGTGTCGCCCGAGGGCATCGATTTCCATGCTCTTGATAAGCAGCCTGTCTATTCCGTTTTTCTTCTCATGAGCCCCGAAGGCGATCCCGAGATCCATCTCCGGGCGATGGAGCAGATCTTTACCAACCTCTCCAAGGATTCGTTCCGTCGATTCCTGCGTCAGGCGGAGACGGTTGAGGATGTACAGATGCTGCTAGATGACGCGGACAACGGCCGGCTGCCCTCCTGACCTTCAGTGGCCACAACTGGCGATGGGCCCGTGCCTCGCCGTGAACCGACATTGTGAGCGAACAGACCACCATTCGAGTCACCATCAAAAACCGATTGGGTCTGCATGCGCGCCCAGCGATGTCATTGGTCGATACCGCATCGCGGTTCGATGCGCAGGTCAACGTTCGTCGTGTCGACGATGCGTCTGGTGAATTGGTGGATGCAAAGTCGATTATGCAGGTGATGATGCTTGCCGCGACGCAGGGCACCGAACTTGAGATCACCGCGAGCGGCGGTGATGCCGAGAAAGCGTGTTCTGAAATCAAATCACTTGTTGATCGAGGCTTTGACGAGGAGTGAGCTTCGTGCTCATCGCCCGTTGTTTCCTCGTCCCGGCACGCACCACAGCGGACCGGGCTGTTTTTCCAGCAGCATTGCCCACTCTTCATCGATGATCCATCTGGCTGATCCGTCGATGGCGCCTGCTGTGGCGCCGAGGCCGTGTCGGGTCGAGAGGCCTTCGGTCGGTGAAGAACCTCCGTCGTTCCACGTATCGTTTCCGCCTTCACCCCGAGTCTGCGCTTCCCAGAGCACCACCGAATCGGGCCTCATCTGCGAGATGCGGAACGAGGTGTTCACAAAGTCGGAGTAGCGCACAAGGGCGCCGTTAAAGATGAACGAGGTGATCGTCTCGGTTGTGCCAATCGATGACTCATCACGGACATGCGACGGGCACGAATACACCTCAGCAATGCCCGGCTCATTGGCACGGAATGAGCCATCAAGATAATTCCATATCGTGCCGGTCGATGGGCCGAGTGGGTCGGCTTCGTCGAGGATCTCGCTGAGAGGATCCGTGAACAGCCAGCCCATGCTCTGCACGCCCCAATTCGGGTGCGGCATACGGTCCTTCTCGTCTGAAGCATAAAGAGCGCACGCGATGAGCAGATTGCGCTGGTTGCTCAGACAGCCGGTCATTTGGGCGCGCACACGTGCTCGCGACAGCACGGGCAGCAGCAGCCCGATCAGCAAGGCGATGATCGCGACCACGACCAGCAATTCGATCAGCGTGAAAGCACGTCCGTTCCCGGTGCATCTTTTCTTCATGAACAACATCATCGCACCGCTGCTGGTGCTTGAAAAAGAAAAACTTGTCTTTGGAGATTCGTTGAGGGTCAGCCCTTGAGATCGAGCGACTTGTTCGGGGTCGCCGGACGAGGGTTGGCGTTCGGGCCGTACTGCGTGGCTTTCTGCCGGCGATCTTCGTCCGAGTCTTCGCTCGCAGCGTCCGCGACCTTTCGGTCTGTTTGTGGTTGCGCTGTCTCTTTCACGCTGAGCTCGGCTTCATCCATGATCTCCGAGAAGGCAGAAGGCGATGTAGGCTCCTCGCCCTTCTTCTTGGCGGGTTTCGGCTTGATCGGGGTCGGGGCCGCGATCTGCTTCGGGATGATCGAGCCGACGAATGGCATGCAATTTCCATCGGCTTCGATGCTGAACTCAGTTGAGTCCAGCGTCCAATAACTCGAATAAAATATGCTTTTTGTTACCGAAGATACGGAAAAACCAAAAAAATTTACCACGAATATTTGGAATTTGATAGGATATCTTGATGAATAGTTTCGCCTACTTTATTGATTCGCCTTTCGGAAAACTCGTGCTTCGGGCCAAAGACGAATCGCTTTGTGAATGTCGGCGAGCGGATGGTGTAGAGGTGCTTGAACCTGTGGCTCGGAGTGAGTCAGCAGTTCTCCGAGAAGCCGGCCTTCAGCTTGCTCGGTACTTCGAAGGCGAGCTCCGTGCGTTCGATCTCCCGATCGCTCAACCCGGCACGCCATTCCAGCAAGAAGTTTGGCAGGCGTTGCTCGGTATCCCCTTTGCCGACACCGTGACCTACGCGCAGCTGGCTGAACGCATCGGCCGGGACGCATCATCCTCGCGCGCGGTTGGCAGCGCGAATGGCGCGAACAAAGTTGCCATTGTTGTTCCGTGCCACCGGGTCGTCCCCGCGGTTGGCGGGGTCGGCGGCTATGCGGGTGGCTCGGATATGAAAGCGGCACTCTTGCAGCACGAAGGATCGCACACACCTCTCTTCACGATGCAAAGCTCGTAGTCCTTGGTTGGCGAATGCCGGCAGCATCCATCGAACGGGACAGCAAAAACAACCAACGCCCGAGATGATCCCGGGCGTTGTTGTGTTGTTCTGAATCAGTGATTATTTGATCAGATCGCTTCGTTCAGCATGGCTTGCAGGTCGCCCTTGCTCTTGAGGCCGACCGCTCGGTTCTGAACCTCGCCGTCCTTGAAGATCAGGATGGAGGGGATGGCGGTGATCTGGAAGTTCATCGCGGAGGTTTGGTTCGAGTCGATATCAAGCTTGCCGACTTTAATCTTGCCGTCATACTCGGTAGCGAGTTCATCAATGACCGGACCGAGCATTTTGCAAGGCTGGCACCATTCGGCCCAGAAGTCGACCAGGACCGGTGTCTCGGATTTGAGAACTTCGGTTTCGAAATTATCGTCGCTGAAGGTTTGAACATTCTCAGCAGCCATGTTCGTGTCCTTTCCGATGAGGGGATCTGTCTTGTGTTTGACGCTGACTGTAGCGGGTTGCTTTGCCCGTGACTTTCAAAAAACCAACCAATCAGTTGGAAGGGTTATTCCGGGGCGAGATTTGTTGGTCTTTTTTGCCGTGAATCGCTCTTTGAATGCTGAGTGCGTCCGCGTGCGCTCGAACATTGTGGACGCGGAAGAGACGCACGCCGGCGTTGAAATGCGTCAATGTGACGGCCACAGACCCGGGATCACGATCTGCGGGGCGGTCTCTCCCCGTGGTGGCACCGATGAAGCTCTTTCGGCTGGCTGCCGACAACGCCGGGTATCCCTGACAGACTGTTCGGGTTCGCGCAATAAGTGTGCAATTTTGTTCCACGGTTTTTCCGAAACCGAGCCCGGGGTCGAGCACAAGAGAACGACGATCGATCCCCGCAGCGATCGCTGCTCTTGCTCGTTCCAACAAAAAACCGCGGACATGGCTGATGATTTGCTGCGAAGACAGGTCCGACACGACATCGGTCGAGTACGTTTCTTGATCCGGCGTTCCTCGGCGGTGCATCAGGATGAGCCCCGCGCGGGTTCGCGAAGCAACCTTCAGCATCTTCGGATCATCGAGAGCAGCCGAAGTCTCGTTGATGATGTCCGCGCCCGCTTTGATCGCGCGATCGGCAACCGCGGCATTCGTCGTGTCGATCGAGATGAGCACCTCGGGATCCTCTTGCCGGAGGCGCTTGATGACCGGGATCGTGCGACGGATTTGTTCTTCAGGAGGAACGGATTGCGAGCCGGGGCGTGTTGATTCACCGCCTACGTCGATCACGCGGGCGCCGTCCCGGATCATCTGCATGGCTGTCTCGAGAGCGTCTTGGGGATCGAGATGAAGCCCGCCATCCGAGAACGAGTCGGGTGTTGTGTTGAGTATGCCCATGATGATCGGCTCATCGAGCGAGAGCCTGCCGCGCGGCAGTTGCCAATGGCTGGGCGTGAAATAGCGCATGCCATGAGCTTAGCGGTTGCATCCATCATTCGGACACTCGGAATGGACACTACGGAGGGATGAGTGGGGCGTTACGCTGTGTGCATGAGCGAGCTGATACAGCAGGTGCTTGGCCAGTTAGTCCGCGGCGATCGTCTCGACGAGGAGACGACCGAACAAGTCTTCACTGGCATCTTGAAGGGTGATGTTCCGGCGGAGCAGATCGCGGGGTTGCTTGCGATGATCCAACAGCGCGGCGCAACGGTCGATGAGCTTGTCGGTGCCGCTCGGGTGATGCGTCGGTTCGTCACCACCGTCGAGGCACCGAATGATGGCAAGCCACTTATCGATACTTGCGGCACCGGGGGAGCGCCGAAAGCGTTCAACATCTCGACAGCTGCTGCGATCGTCGCGGCCTCGACCGGGAAGGTCCGCGTCGCCAAACACGGCAATCGTTCGCGCACGGGGCGAGGGTCTGCCGAGGTGCTTGGTCAGCTCGGCGTGAATCTCGAGGCGACTCCTGAGCAGGAGGCTACCTCCCTTAAACGCGTCGGCGTGTGCTTTCTCTACGCCATGAAACACCACCCCGCGATGGTTCATGCGGGTCCGGCACGACGGGCTTTGGGGTTTCCGACGCTTTTTAATCTTCTCGGACCGCTCACCAACCCCGCCGGAGCGGCCAGGCAGCTTATCGGCGTCTACGACGCGGACCTTGCCAAGCTTGTGGCCCACGCGCTCGCGAAGCTAGGCGCAGAGCGTGCGATGGTTGTCCACGGCTCTGACGGCCTCGATGAGATCACCATTACCGGTGTCACGATCATCCATGAGGTCCAAGCCGGCAAGGTCACGACTTGGGAACTCGACCCGCGTGAGTTCGGCTTTGAGTTGGCACCGATCGAACGCATCCGAATGGAGACGGTCGAACAGGCCGCGGATCTGATCCGTCAGATCGTTCGTGGTGCCGATGGACCGGCTCACGATGTTGTTCTACTTAATGCAGCTGCATCGCTTGTTGTGGGGGGTGCTGTTCCGGATATTCGCTCTGGAATCGATGCCGCACGCGGGGCGATTCAAGGCGGTGCGACGGCGAGCACGCTCGATCAGTTGGTGAGTGCTTCCTCAGATCCGC
>JBCDAP010000002.1:0-14996 GCA_039185335.1 Planctomycetota bacterium
CCTCAAGCTTATAAAACAAGGACGGGTCGATCACATGGCCTTTGAAGTTGATTCGTGTCCGTGTAGCGTTAAATCCGTGCTCGGTATCGTCCCCGCTCGTCCCCGCCAAAGCCGTATCACGGAAGTTCGCGACATAGCGGAACTGAGCCCAGCCACCAACCTTGAGCTTGAAGTTTCCGTCTTCGCTCTTGATATAAAACCCGTCATCCCATCCGGCTCCACCGCCATTCGCGAGCAACGACGAACGAGTCTCCGCATCAGCCATCATCTCAGCGACAATCGCACGAACCTCGTCCCGCTGCGTCCACTCACCTTCGCCTTCAGCGAAGGCTCCCCCTGCCAGGACCAGAGCACTCGCGGTCGTGATCAGATTCTTCATTCGTGTCTACCTTTTCAAGAGATGGGCGTCTTCAAGAGATGGGCGTCTTGACCTACTCAAGCAGGTCCTGTGCCATCCCAGGCCAGGATAGCACCCGCAAACTTCTTCTGTGCAACAACATCGGAACGATCGGCCCTGTGCGATCAATACTCGCACCTTCTTCGTGAGACTTCACCCTCCCCTGTTCCTGTGTACCGGTTTACCGCGCAACCACTGCGCACGAATTCAGATCAGGAAACAAGATCTCACATACTTCTCACATGATGAGAAAGCCGGAATCACGGATTAAGCCGAGTCGCCGCCCATGATCCAGACTGGATGTAACCGCGAACATCGTCAACTTCACTCTCTTGGAGTTCCCGCCACCACACCGCTCGATCGTGCACACGACCTACACCCGCGCACCACAACTCAACCCGTTCCGCCCACAACCGATACCCGCCCCAATGCGCCGGCCTCGCAACCGGTGCTTCCTCGTCATCGATCTGCACGCCGAGTTCAAGCGCCGCGCTCGCAACCTGAGTAATCAGTTCATCTCGATCCGCCAAGGGCCGGCTCTGCCTGCTTCCCCAGGCACCCAGCTTCTTCTCCAGTTCCCGTGACTCAAAGTATGCATCGCTCTCCGCGTCAGGGCTCTCTGTCACAGGTCCCTCGATGCGTACCTGCAAGTCGAGTTGATCCCAGTGAATCACCGCCGCTGCTCGAGGATTCGCAGCCAACGCCTTCCCTTTATCCGATTCGCGATTCGTGTAGAACACGATCCGCCCCGCTTCGAGATCAAACTTCTTTAGCAGCACAATCCGAGCCTGCGGCTGCCCCTGAGCATTCACCGTCGCAAGTGTCATCGCGTTTGGATTGCGCTGAACCTTCTTCGCATGCGCCTCGTCCCACCACTCCTTGAACAGATCCCAGGGCTTGCTCGGCAGCTCTTCAGGCAGGCTCCGCTCGGTCGAAAACGTTTGGTCAAGATCAGGCATACCGGACGATACGATCATTCCTTGCACCCAGACCACCTCAGAGGGTGTGAGCAGCCTGTCAATTCGCACCTCACCAACCGCAAACCGGGCATGATGTATCGGTTCTTCGGCAGGAGGCTTCATGGACCGTCCCAACCCAGGTCACGAAAAGAAACGTCGCGACCGCAACAACTCGCTGCCGAGGGTCTCACGAGAGCAAGTCCGGTCGTTTCTTGACCGTGACCCTCCCGCCTCACCCCGAGCAGAGATGAGCCTCATCGGCTCCCTCCTCCTGGATCCCGCCCGAGTCCCAGAGGCGCTCGCCATCGTCTCCAACGGATCCATGCTCGCAACAGAGCGACACCAGACCATCTACGACACGCTTTGCTCGGTTTATCACGCTCACGACACGGTCGATCTCGTCCAACTCATGGACGCCCTTGAAGACAAGGGCGTGCTCGAAGACATCGGCGGCGCCGATTATCTCGTGGGTCTCGCCGAGTCGGTCCCGGCAGCAACCAACGCCGCCCGCTACGCCTCGATGGTCCGCGAGAAGCACCAACTCCGCCAACTCATCGATGCCGCGGGCGAAACACTCTACGAGGCCTATCACCACGCAGACAGCGAAGGCGAACAGGTGCGAGAGGTTCTCGACCGCGCCGAGTCACGGATTTTCAAGGTCGCCGAAGATTCACAGACAGCCGACTTCGAAGACCTCGGCACCCTCCTCGAAACGCAGATCGAGATCCTCTACAAGAACGAGGGCCGCTCGCTGACCGGGCTCGACTCGGGCTTCTACGACCTCAACGAGATGACCTCGGGCCTCCAGTCCGGCGAACTTGTCATCGTCGCCGCCCGCCCATCGATGGGAAAGACCGCACTCGCGCTTAACCTCGCCGAGAACATCGCTGCTTCCAAAGTGACAGGACCCACACCGGTCGCTGTCTTCTCCATGGAAATGAGCAGAGGTTCTGTGGCCCAACGCTTGCTCTGTGCGCGCGCCGGCGTCGACTCGCAGAAACTCCGAGCCAACCGACTGAACGCCCAGGACTTCGAACTTCTCCTCGACGCCAGCGCCCATCTCGCCAAGCTCCCCTTGTACATCGACGACACACCCGGACTCACGGCCATGCTCCTGCGCGCTAAAGCACGGCGCATGGTCCAACGCTACGACGTTGGCGCGATCATCATCGACTACCTTCAGTTGATGTCCGAACCCTCGAAGGCACGAGATGGACGCCAGCAGGAAGTCTCCGAGATCTCGCGATCGATCAAAGCGCTCGCGCGCGATCTCGATGTCCCGATCGTCTGCCTCGCCCAGCTCAACCGCGGTGCTGAGCAGCGCGAAGGGCACCGTCCGCGCATGGCCGACCTCCGCGAGTCCGGCTCCATCGAGCAGGACGCCGACGTCATCGCCCTCCTCCACCGCGAGGCCTACTACCACCGAGGCGACCCTGCCTGGGACCCACACTCTCCCGACTTCCTGGAAGAAAACCGCGAGAAGCTCAACATCGCCGAGCTCATCCTCGCCAAACAGCGCAACGGCCCGACCGGCACCGTCAAGCTCAGATGGAACCCATCCCTCACCCGATTCGACAACCTCGCGCGACAATCCTCGAGCTACATCGAGCCCCCTCCGTTCGACGCCGGGGCCGCGACACAAAAGAACGGGAGCTCACCGAAGCCCGATATCGGTGACGCCGGCGGAATGCCGTTCTGAATCCGAATCACTCGGGACAACCGCTATCCTCCCTTCATGTCACTCCCCAACCTCTCAAGCCAGATTTCCGACCGTGCCACCTCCATCGATGTCTCCGGCATCCGAAAAGTCTTCGACCTCGGCGCCACGCTCAGCGACCCCATCAACCTGTCGATCGGCCAGCCAGACTTCCCCGTGCCCGATTCCATCAAGGACGCTGCGAAGCAAGCGATCGACCACAACCACAACGGCTACACGCTCACCCAAGGAGTTCTCCCGCTGATTCAGCGCATCGCCGAGCACCTCAAAGCCGACCTTGCCTGGCCCGACAACGTCGGTGAACGAGATTCGGACACTCCGATCATCGTGACCTCGGGAACTTCGGGCGCGCTGTATCTCATGATGCAAGCGCTCTTGAATCCGGGTGACGAGATCATCATCCCCGATCCGTACTTTGTCCCGTACCCCTCGATGGCCGAGCTCGCCGGTGCTCGCCCTGTGCTGTGCGACACCTACCCCGATTTCCGCATGACCGCCGACCGGATCGAGCCGCTCATCACCGAGCACACAAAGGCGGTGTTGTTGAACTCACCTTCTAACCCCGCCGGCGTGGTCCTCACCCAGCACGAATGCAAAGAAGTTCTTGAGCTCTGCCGGTCCAAGAACGTCTTGCTCATCTCGGACGAGATCTACGATGAGTTTTGTTTCGAAGACCACCGCGAAGCATTCCCAACACCCGCCGACTCGCAACTCCCCGAAACCCGATGCCCATCACCTTGTCGCGAACCCGGCGCGCACGAGGACGTTCTTCTCATCCGCGGCTTCGGAAAGACCTACGGCTGCACCGGCTGGCGACTTGGGTACATCGCTGGACCCGCACCCATTGTCAACGCGATCCGCAAACTCCAGCAGTACACCTTTGTCTGCCCACCCGCACCGCTCCAGCACGCCATGATCGCCGCCCTCGACCTCGACATGACCGGGCTCGTGGCCGAGTACGCCGATCGTCGTGACGAGGTCCTCCAAACCCTGGGGCAACTCGGTGCCGAGCTGGGCGAAGACCATCTCGCCCCCACCCCCGGCGGGGCCTTCTACCTTTTCGTCAAGGTCCCCGAACGCCTCTCGATGACCGGCCAACAATTCTTCGAGCACCTTGTCCAGGAAAACATCCTGACTATCCCGGGCAATGTCTTCTCGTCTCGCGACACCCACATCCGCCTCTCGATCGCCGCCCCTCCCGAAAAACTCTCAAGCGGAATCGAGCAGATCGCCGCCGCGATGCGCGCCTAGGATCTGGGCCCGACTCAGGGCGCCCAACCCAGACGTTCAAAGTCTGACGCACCGCTCCGACTTCGGGTAATTTGGTCCTCCCGCGAATTTCGCGGGTGAGTCTCGTTCCACCCCGTATCCGTCCCCACCGAGAGACAGGAAGAGGTTCCAAATGGCAGTTCGTATCGGCATCAATGGTTTCGGTCGTATCGGTCGTCTCGTCTATCGCGCCGCACTCAAGGGAGGCGATGTCGAGGTCGTCGCGGTCAACGACCTTGTCCCTGCAGACAACCTCGCGTATCTCCTGAAGTACGACACGATGCACGGGCGATTCACCGACGCGCAAGGCCAACACGTCGACGTCAAGGCCACCTCCGAGACCTCCTTCACCGCAGGCTCGACCACCACGACCGTGACCTCAGAGCGCGACCCCGCGGCAATCAAGTGGGCCGACATGGGTGTTGACTACGTCCTCGAGTCAACGGGCCTGTTCACCCAGCATGACGACGCCCTCAAGCACATCAACGGCGGCGGCGCCAAGCGCGTGCTCATCTCCGCCCCCACCAAGACGCCCGATCAGGTCAAGACCCTCGCCTACAAGGTCAACCACGAGAACTACGACCCAGCGAGCGACAAGGTTGTCTCCAACGCGAGTTGCACGACCAACTGCCTCGCCCCAATCACCAAGGTTATCAACGACGCCTTCGGCCTCGAAGAAGGTCTCATGACTACGGTCCACGCCGCGACCGCCACGCAGCCAACCCAAGACGGCCCTTCCAAGAAGGACTATCGCGGCGGACGCAACGCCTACCAGAACATCATCCCCGCTTCGACCGGTGCCGCGAAGGCCGTGGGCCTCTGCATCCCCGAGGTCAAGGGCAAGCTCACCGGCATGGCTTTCCGCGTGCCGACCGCCGACGTCTCGTGCGTTGACCTCACCTTCCGTCCGGGCAAGGCCACATCGCTCAACGAGATCAATGCTGCCATGAAGGCCGCGGCCGAAGGTCCCATGTCGGGAGTCCTCGCGTACACCGAAGAGCAAGTGGTCTCCGCAGACTTTGTCGGTGACCCGCACTCCTCCATCTACGACGCAGGTGCCGGCATCGAGCTCAACGATCGCTTCTTCAAGGTCGTCAGCTGGTACGACAACGAAGCGGGCTACGCCAACCGCTGCGTCGACATGCTCAGGTTCATGGCTGCCAACGACTGAGCATCAACCAAAGCATTCTCAGATTCACCGAAGGCCGCATCCGCGGCCTTCTTTGTGCGCAGGACGTGCCTAGGCAATCACAACACCGCGAGACAAAGCCTCGCGGTGTGCACTTATGCTTTGTGAACATATTGCCGAGAAATCAAGCGGTCTGGTTCACAAAGCTCCCCGACGGGAGATCTTTGAAGTAGTCCAGAAGAGAACCGCTCGTTTGAGCAGAATCGTCTTCTTCATCGGAAGACTCCAGCGCGGCAAGCAACGAATTCAACGTGTCGTTCTGTGTCGAAGAGAACGAACCGTTCACATTCGTGGCGTTGGCCTTGTACGCAGAGAGCATCCCACCAGAGCTCTGCAGCATGCTCTGCAACGAGGCCCTGAACTCGGCCGGGTCTACCCCGTGCTCTTCCAACACCCCGTTGATCAGGCTCTGCATATCGCCCTTGGGGTCGTCGGAGCCGGCGATCGCGTCCGCGTTCGCCTCAACAGCCGATTTAATATCGGCACGGATGTTCGAGAACTGGCTCGGCTCAATACCAAACTTCTGAGCCAAGCTCTCGAGTTTCTGACCGCCGCCCTGGGGAATACCCCGGAACGACTCCGCGTTGAACGATTGAGGTGAAAGCCCCGATCGTTGCAACAGTTGGGAGACTTGCGCGCTCCCAATCCCTGATATGGCGCTCATGATGTACTCCTATCGATGTGCGCTGTGAATCGCGGCAGACCGGCCCGCACATCGCGAAACCTCTCAACCCACCACGATGAGATGAGCAACACACAAGCTGTGCCAATGAACACCAAGAGCACCATTCAAGCTAAGCATTTGGCAGAACACCATTAAGATCACGAAGCGAACTTTGCGCCCCGTAACGATCTTGTGCAGCACCGCCGTTTGCTGCCGATGCCGGCAACCAAGCACCGCACTTGACGCACAGCAGCATGACCCGCTCCCTGCCTTGGTTCCCCATCCCTGGTCCCTGATGCCCGGGCATCTCCTCACCCGCAACTTCCCCGCCCATTCCCCGTACTATTCAGGGTCCTCTCTCTTCTCTCCCTCTCCCAAGGAGCACACCTTGAAGCAGAGCAAGCTGGCGTTGTGGGTCCTGGTCGCTGCGGTTCTGGCCCTGGCCGTCCGTCTCCCGCTCCAGGCGAATGAACGGGCCACGGTCTACCGGACGATCGATCCTGTCATCGATGCTTCTCACCTTGTCTCACGCTTCTACTACGAGCTTCCTGACCCAGAGGTCCTGAGCCAGGGCGCGATTGAGGGCATGCTCGAAGCGTTGGAAGACCCGTACACGGAGTTCATCCCCGCCGCAGATCTGCAGGAATTCAACAAGCAGGTCCAGGGCAATTTCGTCGGCATCGGCGCTCGCGTGCGCGCGCAAGACGGCTTCGTCCTCATCTTCACGCCTATGCCCGATTCTCCCGCGCTGAAGGCCGGCATCCAGGCGGGTGATATCGTCGTTGGTGTTGATGGCACCTCCACCTACGACATGGCACTCACCGACGTCATCGGCATGCTCACGGGCGAGCCCGGCACAATCGTCACTGTTACCATCGAACGCGAAGGACAGATCCGTCCAGAAGGGATGGGCAAACCCTCTGTCCAGGGCGAGATCGAAGTGGAATCGGGTGAGACCGCGCCTGCCGTGAAAGATGGCCACGTCCGCTTCGATGTCGAAGTCACTCGCGCCGCGATCAAAACCCCCACTGTTTCCGGCATCCATCGCGACGACCAAGGCGACTGGACCTGGCTCGTCGATCCTGAGCGGCGCATCGCCTATGTCCGCCTCGCGCAGTTCACCCCTGGGACCATCCAAGAACTCAAGCAACTCCACGACACGCTCACTGCCGAGGCCGATCTTTCGGGCCTGATCCTTGACCTCCGCTTCAACTCAGGCGGCGCCCTTGAGGCCGCGATCGCCATGAGCGACCTCTTCCTCTCGCAGGGCACCATCGTCACCGTCCGAGGGCGCGGCACGGGCCAGCAAACCGTCTCCGCTCAGCCCGAAGACACCCTTCCTGACATCCCTATGGCCGTTCTTGTCAATGGTGATTCCGCGTCTGCTTCCGAGATCGTTGCCGGCGCCCTCTCCGACAACAACCGCGCCGTCATCATCGGCGAGCGAACCTTCGGCAAAGGGCTCGTCCAGGGCATCTTCCCGCTCCCTTCTGGTGAAGGACAGCTCAAACTCACCCAGGGCCGCTACTACCTCCCTTCGGGACGCCTGCTCCAGCGCGAAGATGATTCCACCGAATGGGGCGTCGACCCAACACCCGGTTTCTACGTTCCCATGACTCCCGAAGAGTATCGAGACCTCCAAGAAGTCCAGTTTGACGAAGAAGTCATCCGCCCCGTCGGCTCTACTACCGTCGGCAATGAAGCCGACTGGAATGACTCCGCCTGGATCCTCGAACACTTCAAAGATCCGCAGCTTTCCGTCGCGGTCGAGGCCATCCGTACTCGCGTACTCACCGGGCAATGGCAAGCACCAAGCAATGATGAAGCCACCCAAGACGAGTTCGCCAACATGAGCAGCAAGGAAATCACCAACCTCCAGCGCGGGCGTGATGCCCTGCTGCGTCAACTCGAGATCGTGGAGAAACGGATCACCGCCCTTGCGCTGGTCTCCACCTCCGACGCTGATGACGAGCGCGACCTCTGGGACGACGCCATTGCGCTCGAAGGCGGCTCGATCCAACTCTTCGATGCAGACGGCAACCCTGTCACCACACTCCGCATCACCAGCAACACCCTCGAACGCTGGCTCGCCGATGCACCGGTCGAGCCGGTCGAAGCGAGTGATGAAGGAGAGTGATCAGTGATGAGTAAGCCATGATCCGTGGTGTGCAAAGAAGTGATTGAGGCAGCAGTGAATAGGGATCAGGCATCAGCTAGCCTGCGCTCGGAGAATCGGTGCTCCTTTTCGCAGCTTCCGCTGATGCGACGAAAGCCGAAGCTGGTCACTCTTTACTGATCACTCTTGATTCATCAAGCCCTACACTCCTTCCGTGACCCTCATCCTAGCCATCGAGTCATCATGCGACGAAACGGCCGCTTCCGTCGTTGATTCGTCTCTGCGTGTGCGCTCGTCCGTCGTTGCTTCTCAGGCCGCGTTGCATGCCGAATACGCGGGGGTGGTTCCAGAGATCGCCTCCCGTGCGCACGTTGAGCGTCTCATGCCTGTCCTCCGTGCGGCGCTCAACGATGCGGGTGTCACACTCCAAGACATCAACGCCATTGCGGTCGCCAACCGTCCGGGGCTTATCGGCTCGCTTCTCGTCGGTGTCGCGGCGGCCAAAGCGTTCTCTTTCGCCCTCGACATCCCGATCCTCTCGATCGATCACATCGAAGCGCACCTCACCGCAGGACTCCTCGATCCGGACGAAAACGCCCCACCGATAAACACCCTCTATCCCGCTCTCGGCCTCGTGGTCTCGGGCGGACACACCGCCATCTACCGCATGGACGAACCACTCCACCGAGAACGTCTCGGATCGACCATCGACGACGCCATCGGTGAAGCCTTCGACAAGGTCGCCACCATCCTGGGCCTCACATATCCAGGCGGCCCCGAGATCGACAAACTTGCCAAGCATGGCAACGATCGTGCGCACGACTTCCCTGTCTCGCTCCTCGCTCCCAACTCGCTCGATTTCTCTTTCTCGGGTCTCAAAACATCCGTCCTCTACGAAGTCCGCGGCACCCCGACCGTCCCCGAAGGCGGCGGCAAGGCCACCTTTCAGCGCGATTCCACTGACCTGACCGATCAACAGCGTGCCGACATCGCCGCATCGTTCCAGAGAGCGGCTGTGCGTGCGATCACACGCAAACTCGAACGTGCGCTCAAAGAAACACCCTCCATGCGTTCCCTCGTCGTCGGCGGTGGCGTCTCCGCCAACTCCCGCTTGCGCTCCGAGCTTGCCTCTTTCTGCGACACAAGCAACCTCACGCTCATCCAACCCGAGATGCGTTACTGCATCGATAATGCCGCCATGATCGGAGGCCACGCACATCTGCGCCTGAAAGCCGGTGAGCTCGATGATCGCAATACGCTGACCGCAGCACCTACAGGAGCACGCTGATGCCGCTCCCCTGGGAAGAATCAGACACCTCGGTGGAATGGTCGCACCCAGCCGCTCTTCCCGAGGAAAAGCTTTTGCAACAGTGCCGATTCGGCCAGGGACGAACATCGGGCCCGGGCGGCCAAAACCGCAATAAAGTAGAAACCGCGGTCGTCCTGATCCACGAACCAACCGAGATCAGCGCCAAGGCGTCCGAACGCCGGCACATGCAAGAGAACAAATCGCTTGCAGTCTTCCGTCTGCGCCTGAACCTCGCGACGTTCCACCGAGCGGGCATGCCCGCGGGCGCTGTCGGCACGCCGCTGTGGCGCTCGCGACTTTCAAAGCCAAAGAAACCAACGCAGCCCGTTGACCCATTGCTGCGCGCCCAGCAGGGCGCCATCCTTTCTGTAAACCCGAAGCACAAGGACTATCCTGCGCTGCTCGCCGAGGCGCTCGACACCATCGAAGCCGCGGGCTACGAACTCAAAACCCCCGCGATCCGCCTTGGCGTCTCCCCGAGCCAGCTCATCAAACTTATCCGCCACCACCCGCCCGCGATCCACGAACTCAACGTCCAGCGGGAAAAACGTGGCTTGCATTCGCTTAAGTAGCCAATCAACAACACGCCTACTCCACTCGCAATGTTGCCACATCTCCTGACAACCCGTGTTAGGGTTGTATGTGTCGTGGTCGTAGACGAGTGATAAAGCCACGGGAGATAAAGATGCCGAAGCAAAAACAGGCTTGGATCTGGAAATGGTCCGCAATCATGGCGATTGCGCTCATATTGCAGGTCGGTGTCGCTTTGGTCGGAGCTGTGCTACCACAAAGCTGGAGCAGAAGTGTCAGAGCCGATCTCGCTGAGGATTGGATCACGATCAATCCATTGGTCCTAGAATCCCACTTTTTCATACTATTGGGTTGCATACAAACAGTCATGTTCTAAGTGATGCTTCAAATTATGGATACTTCGCTGATCCGGACTGCATCGGATGCTACCGCAGCAACCCTACAATCTACCTCGACCTGAAACAACTTAGGTACGGCTGGCCAGCCAGAAGTTTTGTGTCTCGTCGATGCAACGTAGATAACGGAATCACCCTATCTGGTAATCCAGCACGCCCGACCCAGGCCCTCCACGCTCATCCCAAAGATGATCCTATGTGCAATGCTTCTCAACTTGAGTCGAAGCGATGGGGTGACGCCGGCATCACACTGACCGGCCTCCATCCGTCGCTCGGAAACAACGGAGAGATCACCATTCCGACCCGACCAATTCTATCGGGATTCATCACGAACCATGTCATCTATGTTCTCTCGATCGTAGGGATTACCAGCCTGATCGGAGGAGTTCGACAAAGTATTCGAGCAAGACGAGGGCTGTGCAGCGCGTGCGGCTACCCTATCCGCGACTTACGAGACAAACGATGCCCCGAATGCGGAACACTGATTCGCAACGAAAACACATTTTGTAAGAACTAGAAGATCAAAACTAGTAGCGGAAACGCTATTTATGCCCCACTCAACGCCGAGGCCAACCGCTCTGTCGCGAACTGCAGATTGACGTTGCTCGCGATATGCCGCTCGGCGTCGCGAATCGCGTCAATACCCACGAGCGTGCGCCCGATCGCTTGTGCATCATCAGCGTTCGCACGGAGACGACCGCGGAGACGTGTCGCGAGCAATGACATCAGCAGCCCTGCTGCTTCTCGGTTCGCCGCCTCTTTGCTCTCGTGCGGCTCACGCTTCACTTTCTCCTTCGCCCAATCATCGATCAACGACTGCATTGTCGATCCTAGCTCGACCGGGAAACGTCCTGAATCCGCTTGCGCCAGCATCGGCGCGAGCTGTTGCTCCCACGCGAACAAACCGGTCTCTACCGCCAACGCTGCTCGACCCGGCGAGCCCTCCGCGTAGCGGAGCACCCACTCCCGCTCCGTGCCTGAGACCTCCAGCCCCGTCGACGAAAGCCACTGTTCCATCTCATCGTCGCTCAGGCGTGTGAATACCACCCGCTGACACCGGCTTCGGATCGTGGGCAACAGCCGATCCTCCGACGATGTCACCAGGATGATGACCGATCCCGCCGGCGGCTCCTCCAGCGTTTTGAGCATCGATGCCTGTGTTGGCGCATTGTTCACCGAACGATCGAGGCGTTCTGCCTCGTCGATGATGAATACCTTCCCAGCCATCGCATCGGTCTTCACCGACGCCGCAAGAGCGATCGGCCCGAGCAGATGCTCATCGATCACCGCTTTCGGAATCGTCATCCGCTTGCGCTCGCGAACCGCACGATCATCCGAATAGGCCGCGAGGTCTTTATCGATCAGATGCATGTCGGGATGCGCCCCGCTGCGGATGAGTTGCTGGGTGCGAGACTCAGGGTCGGGAGCGAGCTCGCCCATCAGATCGGGTGCGGTGGTGTCGTCCAGCAGCATGGCGGCGAAAGCGATCGCGGCGCTGTGCTTCCCGACTCCCATCGGCCCAGAGAAGATCCACGCGTGGTGTACACGTTCACCACGCACAGCCGAGGCCATGATTCGCTTGGCACGCTCCTGCCCGATGATCTGGTCAAGCATCGTGATCACAGTTTCTTCTTCTCCGCCATCGAGAGATCAACACCGTCTTTAAGAATCTGTTCGAGCACATCCGCAAGATACTCGTATTGCTCGAACGCGTTGTAGAGCTGGGCACTGATACGAAGAACAATACCTTCTTCACTCCATGGCATTATTGGCACTTCGATCTTGTGATTGAGACGCAGCGTCGCCTGCAACGCCCTTGCGGTGTCTTTGCCCTTGATGGTCGGCAAAATGCAGCCCGCGAGCGAGCCGCGACGCTCGTTCTCGCATGTCGGCACCGCTTGAAAGCGTTGCGTCAGCATATCCCCAGCCCGGCACGCAAGCTCATGATTCTGTGAACGAACGCCGTCCCAGCCGCCCGAGACACGAGTGCGCATGAACTCGATCGCCTTTCCGATAGACAAGGCAGCCGTGTATCCGTCGGTCCCCATCCAGTCGAACAGGTCGTGGTATCGCGAGCGTCCTTGTCGCGGTGTGTTGAGGCCGTGCGAAACCACTGTCGGGAAGATCTGGTCACGCCAGTCTTCGCGAACGCTAAGAAACGCAGCGCCCTTTGGCGCACAGATCCATTTGTGACAGTTGCCCGCAACGAACGAAGCGTTGAGTGTGTTGAGGTCAACAGAGATCATGCCGGGCGCGTGAGCGGCATCAACAAGCACCGGGATGCCCTTCTCCTCGAATGCTTGCACCAGTCGAGGAATAGGAAAGATGGCCGCGGAATTGCTTGTCACCCAGCTCAGCATCACCAGCTTGGTACGCTCGGTCACCGCATCAAGAAAGCTCTGCACAATCTCATCGTCACTCGGGACCGGCAGCCCGATCTCGACACCAACGACCTTTGCCCCGGCGCGTTCCGCGACAAAGTCGAGCGCATTGTTGCACGCGTTGTACTCGTGACGGCTCGTCAGAAGCTCGTCTCCCGCTTCCAAACGCAACGATCGGACCACCGCGTTCACACCCTCCGTCGCGTTGCGGACAAAGACGAGTGATTCGGGCTGAGTGTTCAGGAACGAGCCGAGCGCGTTCCGCGACTCGTCGATCAATCTTTCCAGGTGATCGATCATGTACGCCATCGGGTTGCGCTCGAGGAGATCAAGGAGTTCGCGTTGGTGCTCGAGAACAGGGATCGGGCTGGCTCCAAAGGAACCATGGTTCAAGAAGACCACAGACCGATCGAGCGGCCAATAGCGGACGTGCTCGGAGAACGGCGGGACGGGTTTCTTGATAGCGGATGTCGACATGCTCACACCAACCAGGGTAATCAGGCCTGCTGCCGAGCGGGAAACCGTCGGCTTTCGATGGCTCCGGGCAGGTGCGCGAGCAGATCGGACGCCAGCATGCCGCCTGTGGCATGGTTGGTCTCGCACCAGCTCCGAGCGGCGTCATTGTGGACGCGAACAGCAATGGCAGCCAACTCCGGAACAGGTTTGGTGGCGATATGCTGGGCGAGGAAAGACGCGACGATGCCGGCGAGCACGTCTCCCGAACCACCGGTCGCGAGTGCGGGGTTGGGGCGATCGAAGCGGTGAATAAACGAGCCGTCGGTGATGATGGTGGCCGCCGACTTGAGCACGACGGTCGCGCCCGTGAGATGCGCGAGGCGTTTGGGAAAGTCGTTGGCGGCGTAGTCGAGATCGATAGCCTCGGCAAGACGGGCGGCTTCGCCAAGGTGCGGAGTAAGAACCAGATGCGGGCACCGGCGCCCGTCGAGCATGCCCGGGTCACGGGCGACGGCGTTGAGCGCGTCGGCGTCAAGAACCACGGGCGCGGCGTGCTGCTCGAGTGCCGCCGCTGTTATCGCGCTCGCAAGATGCGATGTACCAAGGGCCGGGCCAACCGCAAGCACAACGCTCGGCGTGCGCGAAATCGCGAGCAGCGCGGCGTGAGCGCCATCAATGGTCTGGGGAACGACACGGCCGGTTGCACTCGGGCAGACCGTGAGGGCATGAGTCAGAAGTTCTCGAGGAAGGGCAAGCTCGACAAGACCGGCGCCGGCGCGCAACGCGGCGCTAGCAGCTAGTGCGGGCCCGCCAAGCATGAGCGATCCAGCTCCTTCGCTTTCCTCCGGCAGACACCCACCTATGACCGCAACCCGGCCGAAAGAGACTTTGTGGCCTTGCGGATCGCGGGACGGCAAGCGGGATTCGGGCAGCTCACTCACGGGGCCGCCTCCACGACTTCGATATCGATGGTGCCGATCGCTTGAACGATCGAGAGCATGGCAGGAACCGACTCGGCGTCATCAGCAAGAGGTGTGGTGGTCAAAAGAATGTGAGCCGCGTCGAAGCCTCCCTCTGAAGGGACCGCTGCGTCGAAGTCCTGCCAGATCTTCGTCCCGTCGGACCGTGTGATCAGGGCCTGGGTCCATGCGTGGAAACCGAAGAAACCATCACGTTTGGCTGAATGTGGATCTTCGATGTAGACCAGACCGAATGCAACGCTAGAAGGGATCTTGGCAACACGGAGCATCGCCGCGAGAAGCACCGCATGCTCGGTACAGTCGCCTTGCTTGGACCGGGCAACTTCAGAAGCCGTCGCAAAGCCCTGAGAGAGATCCTTCTGTGTGACATAGGCGGACACGAAGTCCGTCATCGCGAGCGCGAGCTCACCTTGGTCTTTCGAATCACCAAACTCTTGCATGACCTGCTGGGCCAAAGAAACAATCATGGGATCGGTCGGATCTACTTCGTTGGAAGCGGCGAGGTACGGCGTGAGATCTTCCACAGAGACCGAGCGGTTCTTGGCAAGATCAAGTGAAACAATCACCTCATCTTGAACCGCCTGCACGGTTTGGACACCTGCTGATGGAAACGAAGGGAGCTGAGCATCGTTC
>JBCDAP010000003.1:0-13556 GCA_039185335.1 Planctomycetota bacterium
CAGCCACGCCCGCGGATGCTTCGGAGCCAGACGTCGACCGTGCAGATCCGCGTGATGGAGGATGCTGTGGCGAAGGGGTGGGGGCCACCGATCAAGGTTGTCTCGCCCGGACGCGTGTATCGCCCCGATACCGTTGACGCAACGCACTCGTTCATGTTCCATCAGATCGAGGGGCTGTACATTGATCGGAACGTCACGATGGTGGAACTGAAGCAGACACTGCTGTCGTTCGCGCGCGAGTTCTTCGGTGCTGATGCTGAAGTTCGCTTGAGGCCGAGCTTTTTTCCGTTCACCGAGCCTTCGGCCGAGTTCGACATGAAGATCCGTCTCGACCCAGCGAAACCCGCGGACTGGGTCGAGCTTGGCGGGTGTGGCATGGTTGACCCTGCCGTTCTCGAAGCAGTCGGAATCGATCCCGAAGAGTGGACGGGCTTTGCGTTCGGCTTTGGCATCGAACGCATCGCTATGGGACGCTATGGCATCCCCGATATCCGCATGCTGTTCGACAATGATGTGCGGTTCTTAGAGCAGATCTGAATTGGTGAGACCGTGATGTGATCGGTGATCCGGCTCGTTTGGCGGTTGGGCTGTTTCTTCGCGCGCATGATGACGAGATCCGGCAGCGATCGGCGACCGGTTCATCATGTGTCGATGAGGGATGTGGGCTCAGCCCATGTCGCGTTTCTGGAACAGGATGATCGCGAGGGCGATCAATGCGACGACCTGTGAGAGCGTGTAGCCCAGCAGCTGGAGGATGTAGCGGATAGGGATGGCATGGCCCTGCGTGATGGCGTCTGACAGCCAGAACATCTGGAGATTGGGAACGAAGCTCCAGACGGTCGCCGCGATGGGATTGACCTTGGTGGGTTCGAGGAAAATGAAGTCGCCAAGGGTTGGGATTTCGGTGATGAGGGTGTTGGGCCTTGCCGCGTCGTTGGAGTTTTCGTTCGCTTGGTCGATCTGCCGTTGTTGTTCTTCGACCGTGGGGAGCGAGGGATCACGGTTATCCACCGGCGGACGTCGGACATCGAGACCGCCCGCGTTCACGAGTGTGAGAAGCTTGTTTTCGGCGTCGTAGGACTTGATCACGACCGCTGGCGAGCGTTCGAGGTCGCCAGAGAGACGCTGGGCCTCGTCGGAGGTGAGCCAGCGGAAGGTGTCGTCGGGGTCGTTTGGATCGCCGGAGTACGGTGCTTGTGACGGGACGGCGATCCGGATGCCTGATGGAGCGGGGCCGTAGTAGATGTTGGTGCCGACGACGAGAGAGGCTTTCGGTTCGTTGCCGAGTTGAAGAATGACTTCTTGCCCGGGTTCATCGAAAGTGAAGACCTCATTGCCGACCATGGTCGGTTCGGTCACTTCGATAACGCGTGCGACGGGGACGTTGGTGTAGGCGTAACGTCCGACGAGGTAGTTCGAGAGAAGGCCCAGCAAAAAGACCGCCGCGCACGCGGTGATGGTCATCACCTGCTTGAGTCTTGTGGACAGGGCGACCGCAAGTGCGGAGAGCACGAGCATCGCAAGGATGACGCAGAAACTGGCGATGGTGATCTGCAGTTTGAAGTCGGCGTTGAGAGATTGGAGTTGCCACTCCTTATCGACCAAAAGCACACCCAAGAAGGCCACGAGCGACATCGGTGTCAGCACGGTGACCGCGGTGGAGGCGAAGACCATGTTGTAGAAATAGTTGCACCACGCGCCGGCAGCGATCGCAATGAATACTGATGCAGACCCGAAGAGCAATACGGGGAGATCGTAGTGATCGCGCGCGGTCGACATGACCGAGTGTCGGATCGCGAGCTGGAACCAAACCAGCATGATGGTGGTTGCGATGACGATCGCAGCGGCGACGCCGAGGTACTTGCCGATAATAAAAAGCGGACGTCCGATGGGCTTGGAGACAACCGTGAGAGCGGTTTTGTTCTCGATCTCCCGGGTAAGGACGGATGTCGCTAGGAAGGACGCGAGGAGAGTGGCGATGCCCAGGACGGTTGCGAGGCCAACCTCCAGGAGGAGCTTGTCGTCGCCCGAGACCTCTGTGGGTTCGGTGTAACCCATGGAGTAGGCAGAGATGGCAACATTAAAGATCTGCAAGATCGCTGACGCGAGAACCAACACGAGGAACACCGGCTGGCGGATGCATTCAAGGAAGGTATTGCGGGCGATGGAGAGGAGTTGGCCGAGCATAGTAAGGCTTGGTCGAGGTCGTGTCAGAGCGCTTCGGAGAGTATTGTTTATTCGCGGTATGGACCGAGATCGAATTGAATAAGATAGTGTACGCATTCTTTTCGGTTTGGTCGAACCTGCAGGTATCTCGGCCGGTATCCCTTTTTGGTTAGGGACTCCGGGCGTTTAAGGCGTCTAAAATATTTGGCGGGTGGACACTTGGCCCGAATGACGCGAGAATGAGAAGCTGCGGTACGGGGCAAGCGTTCCCGTCTCCATTGTCCACGCAAATCCTCACTGGAACACACAGACGCTGATGGGTTGTCATTCATGAAAGCGGACCACCTTGCCTACCAACGCGCTAGCTCGGTCAGCCTTGCGGGGCTTGCCTTCCAGTTTGCTCTGGCGCTGATCACGCTCATTTACGGGATCATGGGAGAAGATCCGGCGGCGGTGAGCGGCTCGGTCATCATCTTCATCGGTATCCCGATGTGGGTGGCCCTGTGGCTCATCTTCTTCCAGCATCGCCGTGAGCGTCTTGAGGCGCTCGAGAACGAGAGCTATCAAGGGGCGATGCTCGCTGAGTCTTCGGTCTTTGACGAAGACTCGCGTGGGCACAACATTCAGCAAGAGCGTCTGGAATTGATGCACAAGTGGCTGATGCCTGCGGTCGGGCTGATGGTCGCCTTGCTGTACATCGGCTTCGGGATCTTCCTGTTCGTGAACCAACGCGAAGCAATGCAGCTGATGGGGGCGAACATCCCTGTGCCGCCTAACACGGGCTGGGCGATGGCGATCGGTTTCGGGCTGGCTGCCGTGAGCTTCATCTTCGCTCGTTACATCGCGGGCATGGCGAAACAGACCGCGTGGTCGCTTTTGAACGCTGGCGCGGCGGCTTCGGTCGGAGCAGCGATTGTCGGGGTCGGGCTGGTCGTGGCTTTCTTTGCGAAGGCTGCGTTCGGCAGCTCGGCGATCATCCATGTGCTGCCGCTTGTTTTTGATGTGGTTTTGATCCTCCTCGGCGTTGAGGTGGTGTTGAACTTCCTTCTGACCGCTTACCGCCCTCGCAAGCCCGGCGAGATCATCCGTCCGGCGTTCGATTCCCGCGTGCTTGCCTTTGTTGCAGCTCCAGACCGCTTAGCGGAATCGATCGCTGACGCGGTGAACTATCAGTTCGGCTTCAACGTCAGCTCGACGTGGTTTTACAGGCTATTGAGCCGGTCGATCGCGTTCTTGGTGTTGATCGCTTTGGGCGTGGGATGGTTGTTGAGCAGCTTTACGGTGGTTGAGCCTGACGAAAAAGCAATCATCTTAGTGAACGGCGAAGTGCGTGAGAATGCGGACGGTTCGACGGTGGTGGGCCCAGGTCTCAAGATTACGCCGCCTTGGCCGTTTGCAGAGGTCATCCGATACCCGGCGGAGGCACTCAGCTCATTTGAGGCGGGCCACAACGCGGTGCGAGAGGACGACAAGCCGATCCTTTGGACCACGGAAGCGACCGGCGAGGTTCAATACTTCCTCGTTCGCTCCCAGCGTACAGATGTGGCGGGCTCCGATGGCGTTCGTGGATTCGGCTTGCTGACCGCCGAGGTTCCTATCCAATACCGCGTCTCGGACCTAGATCGATACATCCGCTTGGCTCAGGACGCTCAGCCGATCTACCGCGAGACGGCGCGTGCACTGGTCGATGATCCAGAGCGTCACCGCCGGGGCATTCTCCGAGTTCTCTCTTCGCGCATCGTCACGCAGGAGCTCTCTCGTTACGACGTGAGCCAGTTGATGGGTGATCAGCGTGACGAGGTGCGTTCACGGATGCACGAGCGCATACAGGAAGCGTTTGACACGCTCAACAATATCGGAGCTGGCGTCGAGGTGGTGTTCGTCGGGCTGAACGGGGTTCACCCGGAAGCCGAAGTGTCCACGGCCTTTGAGCAGATTGTCAAAGCACCGATCGAGCGTCAGCGAGCGATAGATGAAGCACGGAAAGACCAGATCGAGGCTTACGCCAAGGTTGTCGGCGATGTCGCGACAGCTGAGCGGTTTATCGAAGCCCGATCGGTTCTCAACAGAATGAAAAGCGAGGGCGCGTCACGCGAGGATTTGATCGCACAAGAGCAGCTCGTGACCGACCTCTTAACCAACGCGGGTGGGCAAGCGGCGGAGCTTGTCTTCGAAGCGCGTGCGGATCGTTGGGAGCGAAGCCTGAGGGAGTTTGCTCGTTTGCAATCGAGCTCGGGCAAGAACGCTTTGTACGAAGCCGCTCCTTCGGTCTATTTCTACGATGTTTACCTTGATGCGCGAGCGGATTCCATTGAGGGAGCCCGTTTGTGGATCTCGAGTTTCGAGACCGAAGTCCGCTACAACACCACCCGAGACGCTTTTGACCTTGCCAGCCCAATTGATCCCGCCGAGAGCGGGTTCTGAGCATTCGGATTCCAGCGAGAGCCTGACCCATTCCCGGATCAAACAGAGATAAAACGATGAAGAATCCATTTTTCCTTGCCATTGCAGCAATTATTGTTCTTGGCTTTACCCTGTACATGACCACGTTCACCGTTCGGTTTACCGAAGCCGCGGTGAAAGCCACGTTCGGCAATGTGGACCCAAATTCGGGCATCATCGAAGAGGAAGGGTTGCATTTCCGCCTTCCCGCGCCTTTTCAACGTGTGATCATCTATGACACCCGCTCACGTCTGATCGAAGCTTCGGCCGAGCAGCAGCGGACCGCGGACAATCGAGAGGTCATCCTCGGGACCTATGTGGTCTGGAGAGTTGTGAACCCGCTGAAGTTTTATCAGCAGTTCTCGAGTTCGGGATCATCGCCCGAGAGCCAGTACGAAGAAGCTCGCCGGCAGATCGAGCCGCGTCTTCGCAGCTCGCTTGCGGCAGTGAGCAATTTCGAGCTCGACGAGCTTTTCCATTCGAGCGATGCAGAGTCTTCGATTGCTGAGCTCGAGCAAGAGATTACGGATCGTCTTCGAGGTGTTGATACTGGTGACGTTGTCTCGCTTGACGATTTCGGTATCGAGGTGCAGATGATCGGTATCGATTCGATCGAGTTGCCTGCAACTACCGTGACCGCGGTTGTGCAAGGTATGAAGACGGCGGCAGAGGCAGAGGCAGCTTCGATCGCATCGGTTGGTGCTGCAGAAGCAAACGCGATCCGCTCAGAGGGCAACAACAACGCGGAGACGATCCTTCAGTTTGCAAAAACACTTGCCTCGGCTCTGCGAAATCAGGGCGAGGTTGAGGCTGCTGAGTATTACGCATTGCTGGAGCAGGACCCTGAGCTTGCCCGCTTCCTCGAAACCATGGAGTTCATGCGGGAGGGCTTGAATGGGCGGATCAATCTGATTCTCCGAACCACAACGCCAGGCTTCCAGTTCTTCGAGCAAGACAATCTGAAAACGCTCATCCCCGCGCCGTCGAGGCGTGCCGAAGGTGATGATGCCGCGGTTATTCCAGCAGTTTCGGCCGAGGTGTCGCAATGAGTGAGTATGAAGCGAATCACGAGAACGATGAACTTCCGGGGATTCTTCCGGAAGACGCGGGTGAGGGTGAGATGCCTGTCGAGGAGCCTCGGCGTGCTGCCTCTCTGACGCTTCGAAACGAAGATGCGCGAGAGAACCGAGCGGCTTCGATGGCGGTCGCGAACGACTCGCTTGCCGACGCACTGCGCATTACGTACCGCTTTATCCAGGCGGTTATGGTTCTGCTTGTCGTGTTCTTCCTCTTCTCAGGATTCAAGACGGTTGGTGCCTCAGAGGTCGGCATCAAGACTTTCCTCGGAAAGATCTCGGAGAAGGAAGGCAAGGAACAGGTCATCCCGCCGTCGTCGACGTTTTCTGCACCATCGCCGATCGGCGAGATGATTCTGGTCTCTACGGCGACATCGCGGATCGAGTTGAAGGACGAGTTCGTATTTCTCAGAACAGGCGATCAGAGAAATCAGAAGCTCTCGGAACTCCCGGCGAAGAGCGGTGACCCGAGATTTACTGTTGGCAATGATCACTACCTGATCACGGCAGACAAGAAGATTGTTCATGCCGAGTTTTCGGTGAACTACCGAGTCGTGACTGATGATGACGATGCGATCGCGTATGTCAGGAACATGCCGCCCGATCTTGCGCCGTATTTGGTGCGCAAGGCGACGCAGTCCGCGGTTATTCGTGTGTTTGCCGAACGGACGTTGGATGAGCTGATCCGCTCGTCTTCGGGCGATGCGGCGACGGGGTCATCAGGGCGCCAAGTTCTCGAGCAGCGTATTCGTGAGCTTGTTCAGGCACGCCTCGATTCTCCGACCATGCAGAGCGGACTGTCGATCGAGACAGTCACTGTGAGCGGGCTGATCCCGCCGCTCGAATCGAAGGAGTCGTTCGAAAAGAAAACCAGTGCTGCACAGGAAGCATCGACTGGGCGTGAGCAAGCGATCACCGACAGCTCGATCGCGTTGAGCGGTGTGGCCGGGAGCGCTTCGGACCCGCTGATCGATCTCATTCGCCAGTACGGCATCGCGCTCGAGAACGATGAGAACCAACTCGCAGACGAGCTTTACGAAGACATCAATCGCGTGCTGTTGGGTGACTACAACGGAACGAGGGTCACAATCCGGGGTAAGTTGTACCCACAGGTCGATATTTCTGGGCAGGCAGCGACGCTGATTTCAGACGCACGCTCAGCTCGTGACACGATTGTGGCACGGTATAGGCAAAAAGCCGAGAGTTTCCAAGCAAAGCTTGAGGCCTACCGGCGTCAGCCGGAGATCTTCGTCACCAGTGAATGGACCAATGCCATGGAGGATTTCCTCGATGGCACCTACACGCAGTTCTTCTTCCTGGATCCCGACACGGAGTCGGTCATCATCGAACTCTCTTCCGATCCGGAAGTGCGAGAAAAGATCGAGCGTGACCAGCTCATGCAGACCATTGGAAACAACGAGCGTATTCAAGAACTGATGCAGTAACTCACCCGGATCAAATGACCAGTATGCCCGATTCCAACAGCAAATCTCGCGGAACGAAAGATGACCTCGTTGTTGCGCAACGCCTGACCAAGGTCTTCAAAGATTTCTGGATGCGCGATCGCGCTCGGGCAGTTGATGGCATTGAGTTTGCCATTCACCGTGGCGAGATCTTCGGACTTTTGGGTCCCAACGGCTCGGGCAAGTCGACGACGATCAAGATGATCCTCGGGCTCTTGCGGCCGACCAGTGGCCGCCTTGCTGTCTTTGGTCGGCCAGCAACCGAGGTGGCGATCAAGAAGCGGATTGGCTATCTCCCAGAAGAGTCTTACCTGTATCCGTTTCTGAACGCGCGGGAAACGCTCGACTATTACGGGCGTCTCTTTGAGCTCGATCACCGCACACGCAAACGGCGGACAGAAGAGCTCCTCGATATGGTCGGCCTGACAGCTGTGCAGTATCGCCAGGTTCACGAGTATTCCAAGGGCATGCAGCGTCGCATCGGGATTGCCCAGGCGTTGATCAATGATCCCGAGTTTCTCATTCTTGATGAACCCACGACCGGTCTTGATCCGATCGGCACCCGACAGGTGAAGGATCTCATTCTTCAGCTCGGTGATCGAGGCAAGACGGTTCTTCTCTCGTCTCACCTTCTGGCTGATGTGGAGGATGTGGTCTCACGCATGGTGATTCTCTACGGCGGAAAGATCCGAGCACAGGGAACCTGTGAGGAATTGTTGGCTTCGAAAACCCGATCGACGATCGCGGTGGACAACCTCGACGAGGAGACTCTCGGCGAACTCCGCGGGGTTCTCGAACGGCGTGGTCTTGAGGTTGCCGACATCGATCGTCCTCGTCAGAAGCTTGAGGATCTGTTCGTGGACATGGTCGCTCAGGCGAAGAAGGAGAAGTTGGCCACTTCGGGGGCGACGAACGAGGGCGAGACGGCGGCGTTCCTTCGTGGTGAAGATGCCGAAGGTGACGAGCTCGTCTCCGAGCTGGTTTCTGAAGAGATCGCTCCCGATCCGATGCCCACCGAAGATGTTCAGCGGGGCGTACACGATCAGCCGGTCGAGTCTTCCCCGCTGAGCGATCTGTTGCAGGAGAAAGAGCCGATTGGTGAAGCAGTCGAAGATACCCGCTCTGCTGAGCCTAGTGAGGAGGAGAACGAAGAGAAGGTTGATGATTCCGTGATCCATTCCTTGCTCGATGGCTCGGGCGACGAACAACGCAGGAAGAGCGAATAATCACCCATGTGGGATCTCATCAACAAACTTAACCTTCTCCAGAAGACCCAGCGTTTCAAAATTATCTCGACGATCATCGTGCTCGTGTTTGCCATTGGTGGATACGTGTGGCTTCTCCAATCATGGAAGTACCACACGTCGGAGCAGCACTTGATCGATATGAGTACCCAGAACATCATCGAGAATTACGGAATCCTGACCGATTTTCTCCACGTTGCTAATGTTCAGGTCGAAACCGCTATTGTTTTGAGCTTCATCGTCGCTGCTTTCATTTTTTTGATCTGGCTGGGCGTTGGGATGACAGGGCTTTCTGTCGCTTTGATCGCGATCTTTGCGTTCTTGCTCACTTTCTTCTCTAGAGATTCATTTCCATACAATGCCGGCAAGCTTGTCTTAGGTTTTACTCCGCTCATTCTGATCTTCGCTACTTTGCTTGAGCTCGCTCGGATACTGCTTTCGATGCCGAGTGCGGTGGCCTCCATTGCGCGGAACGTGGTGACCGAAGCGGTTCGAATGAAGATCGGTCTTATCTTCATCCTGGTGCTAATCGCTTTTCTGGCGATACTCCCCAATTTCCTGTCGGACGATCAGCCGCTTCGCTATCGCGTCCAGCAATGGTTGCAGTGGGGGACCGGGCTCTCTTTCCTGATCGCGTCGATGTTTACCCTGTTCTTCGGGTGCGCCTCGGTTGCCTTCGAGCAGCGGGATCGCGTGATATGGCAGACCATGACGAAGCCGATCGCGTCCTGGAAGTACGTGCTGGGCAAGTGGATTGGTGTGATGACCATCAACCTGGTCTTGCTGGTTGTGATGGCTTCGGGTGTGTTTTTGTTCACCGAGTATCTCAGCCGCCAGCCGGCGGATGGCGAGATCGCTTACCACATCAATCAGCGTCAGCAGAACACACGCGACAACCCCGCCGCGATGAGCATCGACCGGTTTGTTCTCGAGACGCAGGTTCTCGTCGCGCGCGAGGGCGTGATGCCTGATGAGGTTGACTTTGAACGCGGAGAAATTAAAGAACGTCTTGATGAATTGGTCGATCAAGAGCTGGTTCGTTTCCAGCAGGAGCGGCCGGACTCTGGCATTTCGAATGCAGAGCGGAATGAGATTCGAAGCGCGATCATCGAGACGGTTCGAGCTCGATCGCGTGCGCTTCTTCCTGCCGCTCCTGGTAGCCCGACCGGGCCTCCAATCCCATTTGTGTTTTCGGGTCTTGCGGACATCAGAGACAGCGGTGTGACCGAGATGACCCTTCGGTGGCGCGTCCAAGCAGGCTCGAACGATCCGTCGGATGTATACCGTTTTCTGTTCGTTTTTAACGGCGAGTCGTACATCGAAGAGAGCGCGGCGCTCGACGGCACGCAGACGATTCCGCTTGACCCGGCGAGAGCGATCCGTGAAGACGGCACGCTTATTGTCGAGATCGCGGCTCTCCCTGGGAACGAGCGGACCGCCGTGATCCCGCCCGATGGACTCGAACTTATGGTGACCCGAGGCGGGTACGCGGCGAACTTCTCCCGAATTATCTTTGTGATGTGGGTCAAGTTGGGCTTCCTGGCTGCCATCGCTATCGCCGCGTCGACCATCGTGAGTTTCCCAGTTGCGGTGCTGGTTTCGCTGGTGGTCTGGTTTGCCGCGGAGAGTTCTGGCTTCCTGATCACATCGCTGGATTGGTTCAAGGTTCAGACAAGCTCTGGCTCGACCATCTGGCTCAATACCATCGCCAAGACGATCGCGTCCCCCATCGCATGGTCGATGCAGGAGTATGCCGCTCTTCGCCCCACGGAGAAGCTCGTAGAAGGTCGTCTGCTCGGTTGGTTCGAACTTGGGCGTGGGCTTGCCTTTGTGGGCGCATGGACGCTTGGTTCGCTCCTCCTGGGCATCTTGATTTTCCGCAAGCGTGAGCTTGCCTTGTATTCTGGCAAGTAGCGGCTAACCGATCTGTGCCCCTATTGTCTGGTATTCCCGAACGCCTGAACGGAGTCGACCGTTATGAGCAACCGGAGCAACCTGATCCAGTTCATTGCCGCATCCTTTGTGATCCTTGGTGTGGTCTTCTCGGGCGTTTTCTCGCGGGAGCTTTCCGCGGAGGCCGGGCGATCGCAGTTGGTCTACACGGATCGCGCGGAAGAGGGTGACCCGCCCGAAGTCGGCGTCGCGATCGCGCTCGGTGCGTTCCGTGGTTTGTTCGTGAATTATCTCTGGATGCGTGCCAACTCTTTGAAGGAAGAGGGCAAGTTTTACGAAGCGATCGAGCTGTCGAACCTCATCACGCGTTTGCAACCTCGCTTCCCTCGCGTTTGGGCGTTCCATGCTTGGAACATGTCGTACAACATTTCCGTCGCAACAGAAACGCGTGAGGAGAGATGGCAGTGGGTGAAAGCGGGCATCGATCTGATCCGCTCGGAGGGGATCCCTGCGAACCCGAACGACATTCTGCTTCACAAAGAACTCGCTTGGATCTTCTTCCACAAGATCGGTGGCTTCGCGGACGACGCGAACCGTTATTACAAGAAGGAACTGGCCCAGGAATGGACGTACGCGCTCGGCGTCCCGCCGTCGGTGCCGCAGGATCACGAGCGTGCGAAGGAGATTCGCTACGAGTGGTTCAAGCCGATCGCGGAAGCGCCCCGCTCGATCGAAGGAGCGATCGAGCGTGAGCTCCGTGAACTCCGCGAGCTCGCTCCGCCCGGCAGCGAAGGCCCGTTTGCTTCGGGGATCGAGGAGCTTGTTGATCAGCTGGAGACTCGAGCGGCTATCGACATCCGGACCATCGAAGGGATTGAGTTCGTTCTCCGCATCACGCTGCTGATTGACGAACGTCAGAAGGTATACGACGAATCGCTGATGAACGAGATTGTGAGCGACAATGCTTCCATCTTGGCGTTGCGTGATCTCTGGAACGATGAGGAGCATGAAGGTGCGTGGGATGCTCTTCTGCCGCACCTCCGCCACAAGCTGCTCGTCGAGCGGTACTCGATGGAGCCCACGCGGATGCTCCGCTACATCGATCACTACGGTCCGCTCGACTTCCGGCACTCCGCTTCGCACTCGCTCTACTGGGCGGCACGAGGTGTCGAGGTCGGCTTGACTCGGCAGGGCACCACCAACTTTAATTCCCTGAATACCGATCGCACGGTCATTCACTCTGTCCAAGAGTTGTTCCGCTCCGGCACGGTCTTTTATGACGTGGTGAGTGATGAGTACTTTGCGACACTCGATCTCAACTTTGCCGAAGCTTACGGGCAGGTGATCGAAGGAATCATCGAGCGAAACAACAACACGCAAGGGCGCGATCGGGCGTACACGACATTCTCGGCAGGGTTTGAGAATTTCCTCGCTGACGTGATCCGTGTCTTCTATCGATTGGGTGAAATAGAGACTGCGAGGGCTTTCCGTGTCCGGTTGCTGAGTTGGGACGGGTTGAACCTGAACAATCGCTACAAGTTCATCCCGCCAGACGGCGAGCATACTTGGCCACTCGAAAAGTGGGTGAACAAGGAGCTCGAAGACCGTATCGCGACGCCGCACGTTGCGGCGTCGGAAATCTATTCCTCGCTTACACAGGGTTTCTTGCTGGGGCTCATGGGGGGCGACCGGGACATCTTTGATCGTTCATACAAGTGGGCGGCGGACGCTTTCACCATGTTCTGGGATGCTCAGAACATCAACCAGACGGTTGATGCTGACAACTTCCGCATGGGCGAAATCCCTCGTCGGTGGGAAGAGGTTGTGTCCAACTCGTTCTATCGGATCATCGCGACGAGCGGGATGGGGCCGAGTCAGGTGTACACTCTCTATAACACGCTCCCGCTCGATGCTAAGGTTTGGTGCTACGCCGGTGTGGCGAACTACTTCAGTAGCCGTGGTTTCTCGCGTGAGGAGTTCTTCGCGGCTTTCCCGCCGCCGCCTGGTCTGGAAGAACACCAGCGTGATATCGAAAGGCGCAATCGCCTCGATAATCTGAATCGCCAGGACATCGATACAGAGCGTCAGTAGCGGATCTGGATGTTTTTGCGAGCTGGCAAGGCCGATTGCATGATCATCTGATCAAGTGGGGTATCCTTCTGCACACGCTCGCCGGACGCGTGGTCCAGAGAGAACACACACAGCCCGATCCGAACTCCATTTTGCCATGACGACCCCAACACACCCAACGTCCAAAGCCGTGCTTTCCGCGAATGAGGTTCGTGAGCAGTTCATCGCTTTTTTTCAGGAGCGAGCAGGGCACGCTGTAGTTCGTTCTTCGCCGGTCGTGCCGCACAACGATCCGACATTGCTGTTCGCGAACGCCGGGATGAACCAATTCAAGCCGTTGTTCCTGGGCGATGTGCAGCCTGGGTCGCCTCTCGAGGGGCTCAAGCGGGCTGTGGATACGCAGAAGTGCATTCGTGCGGGCGGCAAGCACAACGATCTCGATGACGTCGGGCGTGATACCTACCACCACACCTTCTTCGAGATGCTCGGCAACTGGTCTTTCGGGGACTACTTCAAGGAAGAGGCGATTCAGTGGGCGTGGGAGTTGCTGACCGATATCTGGGGTCTTGATCCGACGCGTTTGTACGCGACCTATTTCGAAGGTGACAAAGCGAACGGGCTTGAGCCCGACCGCGAAGCCTACGAGCTCTGGCAGAAGTACTTGCCGAAGGACCGGATTATCCCGGGGAATTCGAAGGACAACTTCTGGGAGATGGGCGATACGGGGCCGTGCGGCCCGTGCTCGGAGCTGCACTATGACGGGCGTTCGGATGAGGAGCGTGCGAAGGCGCCCGGGCACTCTTTGGTGAACCAGGATCATCCTGATGTCATCGAGATCTGGAACCTGGTGTTTATCCAATACAACCGTGAGCCGGGCGGATTGGTCCCGCTGCCGGCGAAGCACGTCGACACCGGCATGGGTTTCGAACGCATCGTGCGTACGCTGCAGGGGAAGGATTCGAATTACGACACGGATGTGTTCGTGCCGCTGTTTGAGAGCATACAGCAGGTTTCCGGTGCTCGTGCGTACACGGCGGGCGGTCACGAGGAGGCGCTCAAGGATCCGATCAATGTGGCGTACCGCGTGATCGCGGATCACATCCGCACGTTGAGCTTCGCGATCGCAGACGGGGCGGAGCCGAGTAATGAAGGACGCGGGTATGTGCTGCGTTCAATCCTGCGCCGAGCGGTGCGGTTTGGCA
>JBCDAP010000004.1:0-13519 GCA_039185335.1 Planctomycetota bacterium
AGCCCATGCCGAACAGCTCGTCGCTCCGGTCAGCAACCTTGCGGTGGTCGCCTCGGATGGTGATCCGGGGGAAGCGGCCGCGATCGGCCTGACGGCGCTGACGGCCTACTCGATGATGGTGACCAAGGGCGGACTACGGCCCGGACAGTGGGTGCTGATCACTGGGATCGGTGGTGGCGTGGCCACGGCGGCTCTCGCGATCGCTCGCTGGATGGGGTGCAGGGTCATCGTGACATCGCGGCATCAACACAAGCTCGATGCGGCGAAAGAGGCGGGGGCGGAAGCTGGCATCCTGGACGAGGGGCAGGATTGGTCCAAAGAGGTGCGTGCCGCGACGAACAAGCGTGGTGTTGACATGGCGGTGGATTCGATTGGCAAGCCCACGCATTTGAATTGCATCAAATCGCTTACGCGGGGCGGTGCGTTTGTGACTCCCGGCAATACCGGTGGGCCGCGCGTTGAGACCGATCAGGCGCGACTGTTCTGGAACCAGCTCCGCCTGCTGGGCTCGACGATGGGGACGACAGACGAGCTGAAGGAGTGCGTGGCGCTGTTCGAGGCGGGGTATCTGAAGCCGACGATCGATCAGGTGTTTCCATGGAGCGAGGGGCGGGCGGCCTGGGAGCGATTGGAGTCGCAGGAGCAGGTGGGGAAAGTCGTGATCGACTGGCGGTAAGGGCTGGTCCTTGATCTTCATGACTTTGTGAAGTGAAGATGAAACCGATCCGCTGTTTTACGGGTAGCGGAGATTGACGCTCTTGCGTGGTGTTGGATTCGCCGAGAGCGGCCGCAGTGAACGGTTCAGGTTCAGGAGACCAAACGATGGCGAAGACGATCGGTTGTGCCGCGGTTTCGCGGGTGTTGTGTGGTGCGCTGGTGCTAGCTCTGGCTGCAGGGAGTGTGGCACAGGTGGGTACGGAAGCGAACGGATCTGATCAGCCGCGGGCGGTGATTGTGATCGAACCCGGGACCATCGAGATTATCCCGCAGCGTTGGCGGAATCGGATCGAGATGCCGCCCGAGACGGATCGCGTGGACATCGAATCGATCGATGTGAGCGTGAACATCACCGGTGAAGTCGCTTCGACTCGGATGGCGCTCGAAGTGTTCAACCCGACCGGTCGGATCCAAGAGTCGCGTGTGACCTTGCCCGTGCCGAAAGGATCGGTTGTGACCGGGTTCGGCTACGACACCGAGAACCAGGGCGAGTTCGTTGCGGAGATTTATGAAGCAGACGAGGCGCGGGAGATCTACAACTCGATCGTGCGCCAGCAGCGCGATCCGGGGTTGCTCGAGTTTCTCGATAACGGTTTGATTCGTTCGAATGTGTTTCCGATCCCCGCAGGAGAGACGGTAAATGTGTGGATCACTTACGAGCAGCCCATGGAGGTTGCGGATGGACGTCTTGAGTATGTGTTGCCTCGATCGACCGCTCAGGAGATGGGCGGTGCGGCGTGGAACGTGAGCGCACGGGTTATAGGTATCGAGGGCATCGTCGAGGTGTATTCGTCCACGCACGAAGCGGAGTCGACGCCAATGCCCGATGGTGGGCGATTGGTTGAGCTGAGTTCGCTCGAAGTGCCAGGGCCGGTGCGTTTGACGGTGTTGCGGAGTGAGGGAGATGAGCCGGCGATCACAACAACGCTTGCTCCGGATCCGCAGCGTCCTGGTCAGGGGTATTTCATGGTGACTGTCGCGGCTCCGAAGAGCGCCGCGGACGCGCACGCGGAGAGCGCAGTGCCGCGTGAGGTGACGCTCGTGCTTGATCGTTCGGGCAGCATGAATGGAGAGAAGTTCGAGCAAGCGATCGCGAGTGCGAAGCAGATCATCGATGGGCTCCGCACCGGCGAGTTCTTTAACATCATCGATTACTCTGACTCCATCGCGACCTTTGCTGCGGGCCCGGTGGAGAAAAACGGTGACACAACTGCTGCGGCTCACGCTTACCTCGATTCGATGGCATCAGGCGGTGGGACCAACATCCACGATGCCTTGATTTACGCAGTCGAGCCCGAAGCGAACGAGCTGACACTGCCGGTGGTGCTGTTCCTGACCGACGGCTTGGCGACCACGGGGATTACTGGCGAGGTGGCGATCCGCGAGGCGATCGCCGAGGCGAATCACGCGAAGCGTCGCTTGTTCACGATTGGTGTTGGTTACGATGTGAACGCACCGCTGTTGGATGCGTTGGCGCTTGGTTCGCGTGCAACCAGCGAGTTCGTGCTGCCGGGCGAGAAGGTGGAGACGAAGGTCTCGAACGTGTTCGATCGTCTGCGGGGACCGGTCTTGGTTGAGCCGACGATTGTGGCGTTCGATGGCGAGGGTTCTGAGTCAACCCGTGTCGTGCGCGAGATGGAGCCTGCGGTTCTGCCTGATGTTTTCGCGGCCGACCGGATGACGGCCATCGGGCGGTATGTGTCCGAAGAGTCGTTCTCGATCAAGCTCAACGCGACGACAGCAGGCGGCGAGGCGTTCGAACGCGTCGTGGTGATCGATCCGGCTCAGGCAAACGATGACCATGCCTATGTCGGACGCCTGTGGGCGAACCGGCGGATCGGATCGTTGCTCGACCGGATCCGATTGGCAAGCGCTGATGGGGATACTTCGATGAGCGAAGGCGCGAAGGAAGAACTCATCGACGAGATCGTGCGTTTATCCGTCGAGCACGGCGTGATGACCGAGTACACCTCGTTCCTCGCGACCGAGGACATGATGGTGGCGCACTATGACATGATTGATTCTGATGGTGTCTCACTATTTTCTGGCGATGCCCCGGCAACCACGATTGCGTTGTCGTATGGGAGAGCCGAATTAGCAGAGCTTGCTGAAGAACTAGATTTTCGAGCTCGGAGTTCTATTTCGGCGGTCACTCAATCGCAGAATGCGGCTCGGCAAGGTAAGTCCGACAAGATGGCTGTACTGAATCAGTATCAAGTCGCTCCTGCTGCCGGGGCACGCTCGAATCGGTTCGGCGGGACTGGATTAGCCAGCCAGAGTTTCGCGCCGAGCGAGGTTCAGATCTCCAACATCCAATTCGCCGCCAACGCGGTGATGACGCGTTACGGCGACGTCTGGGTCGATAACCGCATCCTTCAGAACGTGATCGAGCAACAACTCGATGACGTTCTGGAGCCGAGCAGCGATGCGGTCGAGCCGGAAGCGGTTCCAGAGGAAGAGCAAGCCATCGAGCCGGATCGTACCATCGTCTTTGCGACCGATGAGTACTTCGAGCTCGCCGATCAGCTCAACACCGAAGGACGCATCGGCTTGCTCGCCAACTCGGGCACCCTCTTCATCCAGTTGGACGACCAAGTGGTCCGAGTGATCGAACAGGCTGAGGCGGAGCCCGAAACGGAAACCAACGATTCTGAGGAACAAACAAATCTGAACGATTCCGATGAGGAATCGGACGCTCCCTGAGCGTTCTCACCCTGCTCCCAACTACCCCACGGGCCCGACGGCGTACCCAGCCGGCGGGCCCGCTTTCGTTACACGGCATGCGTTTGTCCCGGCCAATCCCCGATTCGCTCCGCTTCTCTCCTTGTCACTATCATGCTTGCCCATTCAATCTTCACGCGGAGAGGCGGGTCGAAGCTCGGCACGGCCGGAAGCACCGAACAGGATGAACGACATGTCCACGATGACACAGCTTGATAATGCCCGTGAGCGGCTCGCAGCGATCGGACAAGAGCACCTTTTGGCCTTCTTTGACGAACTGGACGAGACATCGCAGTCGGCTTTGCTCGCTCAGATCGAAGCGATCGATCTGGATCGCGTGCCGGGGTGGGTTGCCGATTATGTTGAGAACAAGCCCGACTTCGCGCCGAATCCTGATGATCTCGCCCCGCCGAGCTATTACGCATGCGAGGGTGATTGGGATCGCGAGAAGTTCAAGACGATCGGGGAAGACCTGCTGCGTACGGGCAAGGTCGCGGCCTTCACGGTTGCGGGTGGTCAGGGCAGTCGCCTGGGCTACGACGGACCGAAGGGTGAGTTCCCCGCGGGCGCGGTTTCGAAGAAGCCGCTGTTTGCCTTCTTCGCCGACTGGCTGTTGGCTGCGGGCCAGCGTTACGGCGTGACGCCCGTGTGGTGCATCATGACCTCGCCGCTCAACCACGAGCGCACCGTCGCCTTTTTCGAGAAGAACAACTACTTCTCGCTCGATCCGCAACGCGTCCGCTTCTTCAACCAGGGCACCATGCCTTCGTTCGATATGAAGACGTCCAAGATCCTGCTCGCCGAAAAAGGAGCGATCGCAACCAACCCCGATGGGCACGGCGGATCGCTCAAGGCGCTCTATGAGTCTGGAGCGATCGCGGAGATGCGAGAGCTGGGCGTTGAGCACATCTCGTACTTCCACGTGGACAACCCGATCGTACGCGTGATCGATCCGGTCTTCATCGGTCTACATGTTGGTGCCGGAGATTCCTCCGGTGAGATGTCGTCAAAGATGATCCCGAAGGCGGAACCCAGCGAAAAGGTCGGCGTCTTCGGTGTGGTGAAGGGCCAGACGCAGGTCATCGAATACTCCGATATGCCCGAAGAACTGGCCCACGCTACCGATGATCGGGGGGGGATTCTGTACAACGCCGCGTCGATCGGCATCCACATGCTGTCGGTCGACTTCGTGGCCAAGTTCAACGAGTCGCAGAGCGATTTCTCGCTTCCGTTCCATCGTGCGGAGAAGAAGGTGGCTTGCGTCGATCCGGTGACGGGCAATGCGTTTGAGCCGACCGAACCGAACGCGGTGAAGCTTGAGATGTTCGTGTTCGACGCGATCCCGTTCGCGAAGCAATCGCTGATCTACGAGACAGATCGCATCAACGAGTTCGCGCCGATCAAGAACGCAGAAGGCAAAGATTCTGCCGCCTCGAGCGCCGAGATTCAGACCGAGCGTGCAGCACGGATGCTGGAGAAAGCCGGCTTCGAGGTTCCACGGGACGCGAACGGTACGCCCGCGTGCACACTCGAGATGAGCCCGCAAACCGCAATGGAGTGGGGGGATTTGAAAGGTGTTCAAGTCCCCGGACTCAAGGCGGGAGATCTCCGAGCGTTCTGATCCGCTACCCTCCGCCCCATGCGCATCTCACTGATCGGTTTCGGAACTGTTGGCCAGGGTGTCGCGATGCTACTGCAGAAGCATCGCGAGCTGTACGCGTCCCGAGTGGGCGAAACGCTTGAGCTCTCGAGCGTGCTGGTGCGGGATGCCTCGAAGAAGCGAGACATTGAGCTTCCGAGCGGCGTGGCATTGACCGACGATGTCGATGCTTTCTGGGACATCGATGCGGACCTTGTCGTCGAAGTTGCGGGCGGTGTGGAGGCCGGTTTCGAGACCGCGATGCGTTCACTCGAACGTGGTTCGGATCTCGTCACGGCTAACAAGGCGATGATCGCCGCGAAGGGCAGCGAGGTCTACGCCAAGGCAGAATCACTCGGTCGCCGAATCGGGATCGAGGCGACGGTCGCGGGCGGCGTGCCGATCCTGAACATGATCACCACCGCGATGGCCGCGAACCAGATCGATTCGATCACCGGCATCACCAACGGCACGTGTCACTACATCATCCGCGCGATGGAACAGGGGCAGACCTACGACGAGGCTCTTGCCAAGGCGACCGAGATTGGCTTCGCGGAAGCCGATCCGACGCTCGACGTTTCCGGGCGAGACTCGGTTGAGAAACTGGCGATCATGGCCACGCTGGCTTTCGGCGGAGGCGTCAATGTTGATGAGATCCGGTGCGACGGCATCACGGAGCTGACGCCGGGAATCGTTGAGCTAGCGCAGTCGCTCGGGTACAGCGTGCGGCTCGTCGGGTACGCGCAGCGAACGGAGAAAGGCGTGGGGTTGCGGAACGGGCCCATGCTGGTGCCGGTCGAATCGACGCTCGGGCGATGCCCGGCGGAAGAGATGGCCGTCGAGGTCCGCGCCGATGCGGTGTCGCTAATGACGGTTGGCGGAGCCGGCGCGGGACGGTTCCCGACTGCTTCCGCGGTGGTCGCGGATGTGATCGAGGTGGCGCGGGCTCGTTTTGCAGGCGGTTCGTCAGCGGGTCGTTTGAATCACTGGCCGGCCGATGCGCCGGGTCTTGTGCTGGATGATGGGTCTACTTCGCGGTACCTCATTGATGGTGAATCGGATTTGAGCGAAGCGATGCGGGCTTCGGAGCTGCCTTTGGGCAAGCTCGCCTTGCCTGTTATCGAGTGAGCGCGAGACGAGCGATGACCTGCAGCGCCTCGATGCCGTCGCGCCAGCCGATTTTCTTGCCGTCGGCGTACGTTCGCCCAGCGTACGCCACCGGGACTTCATAGATGCGCAACGGCGTGTTGCCGCTCAGGCGTGCGCGAGAGAGCTGGATCACCAACTCCGGCTCAATACCAAACCGATCTTCACGCAAGTTGGGTTGCACAGCCAACGCCACTTCGCGCGTCATGACTTTGGTGCAACACTCCATGTCGGTCAAGTTCAGGTTCGACACCATGTCGCACAGCATGGTGAGGAAACGGTTTGCGGCGTAGTGCCAGAAGTACAACACGCGGTGCGGCCGCGAGCCAAGGAAACGAGTGCCGATCACCGCGTCCGCCTTGCCATCAAGGATGGGTTCGATGGCCGCGGCGTGGTCTGCCGGGTCGTACTCCAGGTCGGCGTCGTGGATCAACACCATGTCGCCCGAAGCGTGCTCAATACCCGTGCGCACCGCGGCGCCCTTGCCTCGGTTCCGAGGATGCGTCACGAACGACACCGCGTCGTTCTCGTTCGCTAACCGCTCGGCGATGGATCGAGATTCGTCCGTTGAAGCATCGTCGACAATGACCACGTCGCGAACGACACCCTCGGGCAACTCCGCTGCGAGCACGCGCGCGACCGATTCTGCCAGCGTTGGCGCTTCGTTATAGCACGGCATGATCACGGTCAGTTGCATCGCGTATCCAAAGAAAAAGCCCGCGGCGTCTTGCCGCGGGCCAAAGTGTAGATCACCGAGTTGTTCCGGTCAGATACCGAGGAAGCTCGAAATGACAGGTCCGAACTTCACGGTCAAGCCCGAAGCCACGACCGCAACGGAGGACAACAGCTTGATCAGAATGTTGAGCGACGGTCCGGAGGTGTCCTTGAAGGGGTCACCGACGGTATCGCCAACGACGGTCGCCTTGTGGTCTTCGGAACCCTTGCCGTAGATGTAGCCCTGGCCTTGGCCTTCCGCCTGCATCTGCTTGGCGCGGATGAGCAGCTGGTCGCGGATCTCTTCAGGGGCCTTAGCGCGGGCGCTCTCGTTACTGACGAACTCGTCAGCGGTGATCCGCCCGTACGACTCGAGCAGCTTCTTGGCGTTGTCCCAAGCACCGCCCGAGTTGGCCATAAAGACGGCCATGGCGAAGCCGGTGATCAGGCCACCCGCGAGCACACCCATCACGCCCGACACCGAAAGGAACAAGCCGCAGAGCACGGGGATCAGCACCGCGAGCAGCGACGGAACAACCATCTCTTTGAGCGCGCCGCCCGTGGCAATGTCAACACAACGCGGGTAGTTGGGATAATTCTCGCCCTCGTAGTCAACTTGCATAGGCCACTTCTCGGGATCAGCGATGTCTTCTTCGGGGACGCCGTTCGAGCGGAAGCCCTCGCGCATCTTGGCGAACTGGCGCCGGCATTCGATCATCATGATGTTGGCTGCTCGGCCCACCGCGTCCATTGTCATGGCGCAGAAGAGGAAGGTGAGCATGACACCGATGAATAAGCCCCCAAGGAGTGAGGGGTTGGTCAGCGTGACGCCATAAAAATCAAGGACATCGGAGAGCGAAGAGCGAGCGGCGGAAACAACGCGAACCGTTTGCTTCGCATCTGTTTTGTCGTCCGGTGTGAGATCGACTTCGATGTCGAGATCAAGATTCGCTACCAGTTCCTTGCCAGTCACCCTGGCATCGAGCGGGCTCATCAGATCGTGGAAACCGATGTAGAGCGGGAGCGGCTCGCCACGGACTCCCTCCAGCGCTTCGCGTTGCTCGGTGGTCGCGAACTGACGCTCGTCGATGAGGAGCGCGCCGTTGTAGAAGGTCTCGTCGATCGGCTCGCCAGCCTTCGTGGCTTCCTCGATCTCACGGGGTGTTGCATCCCGGCCTTCTGGGATGACGATCGCAAATCGACCATAGCCAGTGTAGATAGCGGTAGGCCCGTCGATGGCTTCCCCACGGTCTTCGAAAACCTGGGCATATTCCTGCGCATCAGCTCGGGTTTGCTTCTCGATTTGCGTCTGGACGACCTGGACATACGCGGCGAGCAGGGCGAGCGCGGTCAACGCAGCCGAGCCGATGGCGAAGCCCTTGCCGGTCGCGGCGGTGGTGTTCCCGAGCGAGTCGAGCATGTCGGTGCGTTCGCGAACGACCGGATCTTGGCCGGTCATCTCGGCGTTGCCACCAGCGTTGTCAGCAATGGGGCCATAGGCGTCCGTTGCAAGCGTGATACCGAGTGTCGACAGCATGCCGACCGCCGCGATGCCCACACCGAAGAGGCCAAGGAGGAAGTTCTCGTTGCCGCCCGCGAGGCCGTAGGCGAGCAGGATGGCGACCACAACAGCGAGGAGACAGGCCCACGTCGAACGCATGCCTTCAGCAAGACCAGAGATCATGACGGTTGCGGGGCCTGTGATGGCCTGAGCCGCGATCCGCTTCGTGGGCTTGTGCTCATAAGAGGTGCAGTACTCGGTCCATTGGGCGATCACGAGACCAGAGGCAAGGCCAGCAATGATCGCGAGACCGAAACGCCACCAAGCGGGCAGTGCGGCAGTCGCTTCTTCGGGCAACGTGCCCAGCAGGAAGTAGGGCACCGCGAACGCGGCGACAACGACGCCGATCGAAGCAACATAGACGCCCAGGTGAAGCGAATGGAGGAGCTGCTGGAAAGAAGCATTCTCTTTCGCACGAACAAAGAACACGCCCACGATCGAGGCGAAGATGCCCAGGCCGGCCAGAACAATAGGCATAGTGGCCATCCGCATCGCGGCTTCGGTCTGCAGGTCAATCGAGAGAGCACCCAGCACAGCAAACGCGGCCGCGATGCCAAGGCCAATCGCGGCGATGATCGAGGAGTAGTACGACTCGTAAAGGTCCGCACCCATGCCGGCGACGTCGCCGACGTTGTCACCAACGTTGTCCGCGATTACCGCGGGGTTGCGAGCATCATCTTCCGGGATGCCTGCTTCGACCTTGCCAACAAGGTCAGCGCCAACGTCAGCAGCTTTCGTGAAGATGCCGCCGCCCACACGAGCGAAGAGGGCTTGCAGCGAGGCACCCATCTTGAAGGAGATCAGTACCGCGACCATCTCGTTCAGCAGCGAGCGAGGCGTTCCCTCGCCGAGGCCCAGGGCTTCGCCGAACTGGCTGAAGAGGAAGAACCAGAACGAGACGTCGAGCAGCGCGAAGCCGACGCAGGTGAGGCCCATGACTGCGCCGGAGCGGAAGGCGATGCGGAGGCCGTCGTTGAGCGAGGTCCGGCACGCAGCCGCGGTGCGGGCCGAGGCGTTGGTCGCCGTCTTCATGCCGAACCAACCGCAGACCGCCGAGAGCAGGCCCGCCACGGGAACGCCGGCCATTGCCCAGTAAGGCTCGAGATCAGCCCAGCCGAGCAGAGCGAGGAAGCCGATCAAGAAAACGAACACGATCGCGACAATCTTGTACTGCCGCTTCAAGTAAGCCATCGCTCCCTGACGCACCGCCTCGGCGATGCGAACCATGTTCTCATCGCCTTCGGTGTTTTTCATCACACCCTTGTAAAGGATGAAAGCGGTGAGAAGGGCAATCACACCCGCGATCGGGGCGACAGAATACAGCGGGTGCAGATCGAACTGTCCCGCGTTCAGAATCGTGGTCGTTATCGAATACATCGGTCGGTGTCCTCAGGGCTCTTGGACACCCCCCGGGTATGCCGATACCGCCGGGGTGTCATCCTCGGAGATTGGCCGCCCATCCTAGCGAAACGATCGTCAGGGTGTGAGTCACCCCTTACAATGCGGGTATGGGAAAGCTATGGGATCTATTTTTGCTGAGTTGTGGGATCAACCCGAAGCCAAAGCCGGGTGAATACTCGGGTGACAAGTGGGCAGAGGCGCGGAAGCGAGCTGCTGAGGAGGCAGCTCGCGAGGCCGCTGAAACTTCGTCTGATCAGGACGAACCGCACAAGCTCACGGAATAAAAAAAGGCGGTGACGAGCTTGCTGTTGGTCCATAAGGAGCACAATCGATGATCCAGATCGCGCCGCCTGCACCGAGCCAGACGACAGACGCTTATGATTTGCACTGCATGGAGGTCTTCGGAGGCAACCAAGCCTTCTCCAACGCGGTTTCAACTCCGGGCTTCGACGTTTTTATCACCGCTGTTCCTTATCAAGGCGGTGAGGGCGGAGGTGACGTCCACTACCTGTCGATGTGCGCAGGCGGGCGCATCACGCGATTCGTTCTTGCCGATTTGTCAGGACACGGCATGACCGTTGACGATTCAGCCAAGTCCCTTCGCAAGTTGGTGCGCAAGAACATCAACACAACCGATCAATCAGGCTTGATCCGGCAGCTCAACAAAGGCGTGCTGGCGGACGAGGGCGGCTCGCGATTTGCCACCGCTGTTCTCGCCACGTACTTCGCGCCCACGAAGACGCTTCTCGCCACTGTGGCCGGCCACCCCTGCCCGCTTTGGTATCAAGCGGAGAAGCAGCAATGGGTGTTGCTCTCGCCCGAATGCGAAGGCGTGCTCAATTCGGGTAACTCTGATGCTGGGCGCAATCTTCCGCTGGGTGTTGTCGAACCGACCGATTTTTCGCAGATGCAGGTGCCGCTGGGCGTTGACGATATGATCGTTTTGTATTCGGACGTCATGATCGAGGCATCGGACGCGAACGGTCGCATGCTCGGCGAAGAGGGGTTGCTCGAAATCGCGAATGAGCTCCCGAGCGACATCCTGATGCAGGACATCGCCCCTGCCCTGATCAAGAGGGTGAAAGCACACGCCCAATCGGAAGAGCTCGACGACGATCTGACCATGGTTGTGATGCACCACTCAGGCGAGACCGGGCGAAAGATCGGCGTGGGCGAAAAGCTGGCGGCACTTGGGAAGATGCTAGGCATCGGGGAGTAAGGCAAGCTCGCTTGCAAAGAGCCAGTCCTGCTTCCCAGCTTTTTGGTTTTCTTGGCGATCTCGAGCCCACCTGCTTTCGGGATCGCAGCCTGCTGGCATTTACTGCCTGGGGATCATGTAAATCTAGTCGCGAACAATTCTCTGAGATTGCCTCGGATGTTTCTCTTGACGCCAAGCGATGAGTGGAGATAGTGGGCACGGCATCTGATCCACTCTCCCCTTTCTCTGCGAGGACCCCCGCGATGGCGAAACGATCCGCTGACATCTTTGGAACACCGAAAGCCCTCGTGGGCATGGTTCATGTCGCGGCTCTCCCCGGCACCGCGCGGTACGCGGGCTCGATCCGTGAGATCTGCGACAACGCGGTGACCGAAGCGAAGCTTCTTGCCGATGCAGGCTTCGACGCGGTGATTCTGGAGAACATGCACGATGTGCCGTATTTGATGCGGGAGGTCGGCCCCGAGGTTGTAGCCGGGATGACGGCGGCGACCCAGCACGTGATCGACGCGGTCTCGATACCAGTCGGCGTGCAGATTCTTGCCGGCGCGAACAAAGCCGCTATCGCTGTGGCCCACGCTTCGGGCGCAAGCTTCGTGCGATGCGAAGGGTTTGTGTACGCGGCGGTTGCGGACGAGGGGATATTTACGCCAGCCGACGCGGGCCCTCTGCTCCGTTACCGCAAGCACATCGGGGCGGAGCACATCAAGATCATCGCTGATATCAAGAAGAAGCACTCATCGCATGCGTTGACCGCCGATGTTGATATTGCCGAGACCGCTCGAGGTGCGGAGTTCAACGGCGCTGACGCGGTGATCGTGACCGGCACCGCGACTGGACGCCCTGTTTCGATCCAGGATCTTCGTGCTGTGCAGACCGCAACGAGCTTGCCGGTGTGCATTGGTTCGGGGACGACACCCGAGAACGTCCGCGAGATGTTCCAATTCGCGGACGCCGCGATCGTTGGCTCGTGGTACAAGAAGGATGGCATCTGGTCGGGCGATCCGGATTCGGATCGAGTTGAGAAGCTCGTCAAGGCCGCGGATCGGGCGCGGATGTGAGAGATAGCGTCTCGTTTCAATGAACGCTGGTATTAGGGTGTGCCACTGGCAGCTCGTCTGCCAGTGCTCCGAGAGGACCAATTCGAACGTGCACAGGTAGCAAGCGACCAGTGGCACACGGGCAAGAGTGATTCAGAGCGATCTGGGGCTTGGTAAGCGTGTGGTCTTACCGAGACTTGATGTAGTACGCCTCGGCCGCTTCGCGATTTCCGGCCGCATGCTGCATGACCGCCGCGCCGTACCAGGCATCTTTATCGTTGATAGCGTCAACCCGGCGGGCGATCGATCTCACGACATCGCGCATATGGCGTTCGCCCATCACTTGGCGCATCGGGGCCGGGGTGTGGCGGAGTTCGGGCTCCTGATCGTATGTCCGGCGGAAGATCTGCCCGGCTTCTTTGAGACGTCCTGAGGCCGCCGCGGCGATGGCGTGCAAACGTTGTCCTTCGAGATCGGCTGGCCTTGCGGTGGCCCGGACGGCGTAGATCCGATACGCACGCTCGAAGTCGCCGCTCGCGAAGGCAACCAGCCCGTCATCGGCACGTGCCGCCGCCTCTTCCGCGGCCTGTTGTTCCGCGGCGGCAGCCTGCTCTTGCTCGTACCCCGCACGCACGCGCGGGTCCACGCGACGCGCTGTTTCGACCAACGGGTGACCCGCGTAGGTTGAATTCCAGACGCCTCGATACCACTGGCCGGTCAGTCCCGGGTATGAGGTAGTCTGTCGCGGCAGGACATACGGCACCCGGATCGTCTGCGTTGTCACGATTACGTCTTCGCTGCGGTACTCGATCCCGCCCGAACGGAATGACTGAGCGATCGCGGTAGCACTCGTCGCGACAATCACAGCCGAGGAGGCGAGGGTGGCAAGGATCCATATGGCACGCTGATGCATCGCGGGTCTCCCGGTCAGAGCTGGCATGCTTCATTCTACCGCTCCGCAGATCGATGGCTGAGGGATCTGCTTGCCCGCTTTCGGCTACGATCGTGAGCATGTCTCGATTCCACTCGATCGGTCTGATTCTGGTGATTGCCCTCATTCCCGCTCTTTCTGGGTGTGCCTGGGTCAAGAAGATCCGCGAGCCGCGCGCCCGCGCGACCGCTTTTACTTTGATTTCACAGATCACAGATACCGAGTATGTGCCAGAGTCTGCTCTCACGGTCTATGCCTATCGAGATGCGAACACCGCGGACATTATCTCTTCTTCATGGACTGTTGAGGAGCTTCGCGAGTACGCCGAGACGGGGCGTCTTCGCCCAGGATCGATGCTTCACATCCACTACTTCCTCACGCCCGCAGCAGGGCAGACCCCCATCGACTTCACCGCGAACAACGTGACGATCTC
>JBCDAP010000005.1:0-13451 GCA_039185335.1 Planctomycetota bacterium
GTCCGTGACCTGCCTCACCATCTCATCGCTTCCTTCCGTGCAACGCTCGAAGAAGCCACCCATGCCGACCTGCTGTTGGTTGTGCTCGATGTCTCGGACCCGAATGCCGAGCTGCACTTCGACACCGTGATGTCCACGCTTGATGAACTCGTCGCGGAGTCAAGGGACGCTTCGGCGAAACTCAAGGCGAGCTACATCGATCCGAAACGCCTTGTGCTTCTGAACAAGGCAGACAAACTGCGAGACAATTCTGAGCTCTTGTATTGGCAGTCGCGCGTTCGTGGTGAGCACGGTGCCGGCGGTGCGATCGCAATCAGCGCTCGCGATCTTGAGCATCAAGGTCACGCCGAACTTGCTCATCGCGTGAACCAAATGACGAAAGGCGAAATCCGAGAGCGCGTGTTTTCGCTGCCGATCTCCGACGCGAAGAGCCTCGATCTCATCGAACGCCGATCAGAAGTGCTCGACAGGGAGTACACGACCGAGCGCGTGACATATACAACCAGAATCGGGGAACGTCAGCTCAGGATGCTTCAGTCGATGGGAGCCGCGATTGTCTTTGCCGATACACCCGCGCCTTCATCAACAAGCGGCATGTAACAAATAAAAAACGAGCGAGGCGGTCATGGCCTCGCTCGTATGGTTGGCTTGCTAACCGAACGCCCTGCCTGAGCACCGGATCATTTGCCATCCGTATCAATACTAACCCTATCGTTTCACTCAGCCGGCTTTCTTAACAGGAGTAAAGCCCTGGCATCCTGAATTTGGCGAAACAACCAAGTTTAGGGACGCATGGCTGGGGTGACCACACATGTCGGTGTAGTCCTCAGGACCTTCGCCGTGAACACGAATCTGAACAAGCTTCGGATCTTCAGGGTGCTCTTCTCCGAAGTGCTGGCAGAGTCCACAATTTCCATCATCAAGTTTGAGCATAAGAAAGATTCTCCGTAAGGGGTGGTGTTCATCTGCCGGAATCAACCGACAGCCATACAGCATTCGGCTAAAACGCACGAAGAACAAGGGAGAACCTGTCTCAACAACCATTCTGAGAATCGTTCGCATCTGCCCGAAGCCAAACAGTCAGTGGCTTTCAATTCTGTGAACGGTATAATCTCGATCTTGCCGCCCTCAAAGGCGGCTTATGCCACCTTAGCTCAGTTGGTAGAGCGAAGCTTTCGTAAAGCTTAGGTCGCCGGTTCAAGTCCGGCAGGTGGCTTTCGCCCAACCAGCGTCCCCCTCACAACCAGCACGACCCGCGCACCCCACCTCGGGCTAACAACGACAGGGGAATTCGCTGAAGGGAAACATACTTTCGTCTCGATACGGGAATCGACCAGCAGGAATGGTGAAGTCTCTACTCCCATTCCCGGTTGGAGGACCCATTCGTGAGTGAGCTAACAAGGACCATCCAACGAATACGGCAAGCCGTAACGCGATCGTTCGCCGGTACGCCGACCCCCGAGAAACTCGGGAGCCCGCGTATGCGTGCGGCTCTGCAGGCCATGGCCGAAGGCGTCCTGCTGGTCTCAAGCGATGGGACCATCCAGGACTGCAACCTTGCCATCGAGACGATCTTTGGACGTTCACGTAACGAGATGATCGGGCGGGATGCTCACGATCCGTCTTGGGGATACGTCAATCAGTTCGAAGACCCTCTCGATCGCTCTCTTCACCCCGCCTTGCTTACCTTGGCAGATGCTGAGCCGAGAAACCAAACCGTGCTGGGCATCACCAGGAACGATGGTGAGCGCCGATGGTTGACCATTTCTTGCGCCCCGGTGGCCGATCAGTACAAGCGTCTGAGCGCGATCGTTTGCACCGTGTCTGATATCACCGAACGATTCGAAGCCGAAAACCGTCTCCAAAAATCGTTCTGGAAGCTCGAAAAGGTCACCTCTTACGTACCGGGCATGGTCTATCTCTACCGAGAAGATCCGGACGGCTCATCGCGATTCCCCTACGCCTCCGAGGGCATCACGGATATCTATGGTTTCTCACCCGCCGAAGTTCGACAGGACGCATCTTGCGTGTGGGAGCGGATCCACCCAGACGATCTCGAAGCCGTCGTCGACAGTGTGCGTGTCTCAAGGGAAACACTCGAGCCCTGGCACTGCCGGTACAGGTACAAAGCAGACGCGACGAACACGCGATGGATCGAGGGACAAGCCAACCCCGAACGTCAACCCGATGGTTCTACAGAGTGGTACGGCTATATCCATGATGTCACAGCGCAGGTCGAACTCGAAAACTCGCTCAAGCAAGCACAAGAAGAAGCGGACAGCGCCAACCGAGCGAAGTCCGAGTTCCTTGCCAACATGAGCCACGAGATCCGGACGCCGATGACCGCGATCCTCGGTTACGCCGAACTCATGCACGATGAAGAATTCACCCCCGACGAGCTTCACGCGCACACGCAGACAATCCGCAACAACGCGCAGCACCTGCTGGCAATTATCAATGACATCCTTGATATGTCGAAGATCGAATCCGGCAAAATGAACGTCGAGCTGATCAAAACGTCAACAACCGACCTCGTCTCGGGAACGATCGAGCTGTTGACACCACGCGCCGAAGCGCGGGGCATCACGCTCGAGGCGGAGTACGCCACCCCGATGCCGGACTGCATCATCTCCGACCCGACCCGCCTCCGCCAGATTCTCGTCAATCTCGTCGGCAACGCTGTCAAGTTCACCGAACAAGGAAGCATCAGGGTCGTCATTGCGCATCACCCCGAGCAGCAGCAAATCTCCTTCGCGGTCCACGACACCGGCATCGGGATGAACCAACAACAGCTCGAACGGGTTCGATCGTTCAGCGCGTTCTCTCAGGCCGACACGTCGGTAACCCGACGCTTCGGCGGCACCGGGCTCGGGCTCCGCATCTCACAATCGCTCGCCGTCATGCTGGGTGGCAACATCCAGATCGATTCCGAAACAAACGTCGGAAGCACATTCACCCTGACCATCGACACGGGAGACACATCCAAGTGCGAGCTGATCCCGTCTCAGCAAAGCAACTCCGCTCCTGCTGCCACAGGCAAGAGCCTTGGCGATACCACGATCGTCGAACTGCCGGCACACCCGCTGGAGAGCATTCGCATCCTTCTCGCCGAAGACGGCATCGACAACCAACGCTTGATCAAGCACCACCTCACAAAGGCGGGTGCCCAGGTTGATGTCGCCGACAACGGCAAGATCGCGATCGAATTCGTTGAGAATCCCGAGAAAGAATTCGATCTCATCTTGATGGACATGCAGATGCCCGAGCTCGACGGCTACGCCGCAACGAGTGAGCTCCGAAACAGAGGTTTCGATCTCCCGATCGCCGCGTTGACCGCCCACGCCATGGCGGGTGACCGCCAGCGCTGCCTCGATGCTGGGTGTGATGAATACCTCACCAAGCCAATCGACAAAGACCATCTGATCCGGGTGTGTCTCCAGCTCACAAGACCAGAACAAATCACCGCGGCCGCATAAACCGCAACGCTAGGTCGCGTTTCCAAGATCCCAAGATCAAGAGTTCATACCTCCTCATAATCCGCCCGATGAGGTGGTAAGCCGGCTAAAGCACTGTGCCTATGCCGCTCGGCGCACCATTCCATCGCTCCAAAGGTGGAGTGCAAGGAACGACAGATGGATTTACCGCATCAGAGCGACACACCCGCATCGTGCCCGAGCGTCCTCGTCATTGATGACGACCCGTCTATCGCCATGCTGGTCACCGCGCGTCTCAAATCGATAGGCGCCCAAACAACAAGCGCACTCAACGGCGAACAGGGCATCGCCAAAGCACTCGACAACAAACCCGATCTCATTATTCTCGATTATGAACTCCCCGGTGAGCACGGCATCGACATCCTTAAACGCCTCAAATCGAACGAACAACTCTCCGAGATCCCTGTCATCTTCGCGACCGGCAACGACAGCAACGACGTCCTCTCAGCCTGCTTTGACGCCGGGGCGGCTGACTACGTTCGCAAGCCCTTGTACGCCGCCGAACTCCGCTCGCGCGTCACCGCGGTCCTCGACAAGCAGCGCCTCATAGGTCGCCTATCCGACATGGCCTGGAAAGACGCGCTCACCGGCCTGCCCAACCGTGCCGCGATCCGGGTCGACATCACCGATGCCGTCAACCGGGTCCAAAAAGGCGAGCACGGGCTCAACGCACTCCTCTTCCTCGACTTCGATCGATTCAAAATTATCAACGACTCGCTCGGCCACGATATCGGTGACCTCCTCCTCATCGGAATCGCCGAACGCCTTTACAACGCGATCGACGAAGCGCCGTCGCTCTCCATCCAAGCCGACAGCATCAAGCCCGCCCGACTCGGCGGAGACGAATTCGTTGTCCTTCTCCAGAACATCGCTTCGCGAGATGTCGCGATCAAGTTCGCCGATCTTCTGCTCACTCACTTCGCCGAGCGGTACGATCTCAACGGCAACGAGGTGGTCTCGACCGCCAGCATCGGTGTGCTGATCGCCGACGAGCAGTACAAAGCCGCCGAGGATGTTCTCCGCGACGCCGATACCGCGATGTACGCCGCAAAGAACGCAGGCAAGGGCCGGTACATCGAGTTCGACCAATCAATGCGTGATCAGGCCGAAGCACGACTCCGCATCGAGAACGAACTCCGCAGCGCGGTCTTCTCGAACCAATTCTCCGTCGCCTACCAGCCCATCGTCTGCCTCGAAACCGGCAAAGCCATGGCGTTCGAGGCCCTCCTCCGCTGGCCACACGCTATAGAGGGCAATCTCTCTCCTTCAGAGTTCGTTCCGATCGCAGAAGACTCCGGTCTCATCATCCCGATCGGGGAATTCGTGCTGCGAGAAGCTTGCAACCAACTCGCCGAGTGGCGCAGAGACCTGGGTGAAAAAGCGCCCGACTCCATCCACATCAACGTCTCGCGCAAACAGATTATGGGGACCGATCTCGTCGAACTCGTCCAAAGCATCATCGAAGAGTACGAGCTGCCACCCAGTTCGATCCACATCGAGGTGACCGAGAACGAGATCATGATGGACGCCTCGGCCGCTGTCCGAGTACTCGACGATCTCCGCAAACTCGGCGTCAAAATCGATATGGACGACTTCGGCACCGGACACTCCTCCCTCTCCTGCCTCCGAGAACTCCCGATCGACGTCCTGAAAATCGACCGCTCCTTCGTGAGCAACGTCGAACGCGGGCGCGACTTCGCCGCCATGCTTCATGCTGTCGCTACGCTCGCGCAGAACCTCGGGCTCAAGGTCGTCGCAGAAGGCATCGAAACCAAAGAGCAGCTCGCCGTCTTGCAATCGCTCGGCTGCGACCTCGGACAAGGCTACTACCTCGGCAAACCCATGAGCATGTCTGATGCAACCAACTACCTTGAGGGCAAGTGCACCGTCAATCTCTCCAACATGCCTCAACGCCGAAGATCAAACCGCCGCCGTGCTGCCTAAAAAAACGCGAGCCGCTTTATAAAGACGCGTGCGCACACCGCCTCAATCTTCCTCAGCCTCATCCCAATCGTCATCGTCGACATCGATCAGCTCAACACCCTCAAGTGTCCCGCCACCTTCCGCCATACGCTTTGCCTTTATGCGCTCACCCGAGAGAAGCTCCTCGAGTTCCATGCGACGGCGCTGCCGGATAATCAACCGGATCGGGATCTCCTGGAAAGGCAACATCTCTCGGAAGCGGTTCAACAGATATCGCTGATACTCATCCGTGAACAGATCAGGATTGTTCACCACAAGCACAATCGTCGGCGGCGATACCGCCACCTGACTCGCATACAGCACCTTCGCTCGCTTGCCCTGCTTCGACGCAGGCCCGCGCTGCCGCATGATGTCCTTGATCACCGAGTTGAGCGTCCCCGTCGAGACACGCTCCTGCGACTGCTCGTGCAGATCGAGCGCCATCTTCACCGCTTCGCGAATCCCGTACCCGTCTTTCGCGGAACCGAACACGATCGGCGCCATCGAGAGCCCAACCATCTCCTTTTCGATGTACGTCTGAAAATCCTCGTATGTAACCGTCTTGCCCTTGCGGTTCTTGCGGCCCTCCGCAAGATCCCACTTGTTAATGAACACCACCGTTGGCTTGTACTCGTCCGCGATCAAACGCCCAAGACGCTTGTCGATCCCTGTGATCCGCTCGGTCGCATCAATCACTAACAAACAAACATCCGAGCGCCGGATCGATCGCGTTGCCCGGTCATACGCGAAGTGCTCGATTGCGTCCGCAAACCGAGCCCGCTTGCGTACGCCCGCGGTATCAATCGCCGTGAATGTATGCACGGTCTCGCCGGCTTCACTGTCATCAGGCAGCGGCACCTGGAACCGCACATCCACTGCATCACGCGTCGTCCCCGCGATCTCCGAGACGATCACCCGCTGCTCGCCCGCCAACGCGTTCGTCAGCGACGACTTGCCCGCATTCCGCCGACCAACAATCGCCAGCTGCATCTCTGTCTGCCGAGGCTTGTCCGCGCGTGTTGTCTCCGGGAGCGCCTCGAAGAGCCTCTCCGAGAAATCTCGCCTGCGGAAATTGACCTTCGCCGATACGAGCCAAGGTTCCCCGAAGCCAAAGCCGGCCGCCTCGAGACCGTGAGCCTCCCACTTGTCCGAATCGACCTTGTTTGCCACACAGATCACCGGGATCCGCTCCCGCCCCTTCCCACCGAGCGCCCGCTCGCGGAGCATGGTCGCAATCGTCTGATCAAGAGCAGTGATCCCCGCCTGCGCATCGATGACGAACAAGATCATGTCCGCCGAATCCACCGCTGCCGCGATCTGCCCCTCAATATCACCGGTCAGCTGCGACAAATCTTCGCCGGCGTCGTCGAAACGCCCGCCCTCCGCGACATACACGCCGTAACCGCCCGTGTCGGTCAATTCGCACAAACGTGGCGTCTCGGTCTGAAGAGGGCCCGTCAGCTCGATCAGCACCGACACACGATCGCGCGTCACCCCGGGCGTATCGTCCACGATCGACACCTTGCCTTTGGCAAGCATGTTCATGATCGACGACTTGCCGACATTCGGACGACCAACAATCGCAACGCGCGGAAGAGCCATAGCCGCCATCCTAGGCACGATCAGCCGCGAAGCCGAGCGAGGTCTTCCCAATACCCCGCGTATGTCTTCCCAACGCACGCCGGATCGGCAATCGAGACCCCAGGACGCCGCAAACCCACCAACGCCAAGCTCATCGCCATCCGGTGATCGTCGTACGTCTCGAACACCACCGGCTCGCCCTCCACACCCGCCATAGGTGTGATCCGGATCCCCTCGTCACGCCCTTCACCGTCAGCCGAAGCGTGCTCAAAGACCTCCACACCCACGCCAACCTTCCCGAGTTCCACCCGCATCGCCTCGATCCGATCCGTCTCCTTCACACGAAGCGTCCGCAATCCTCGCAACTCGCTCACGCCATCCGCAAAGGCGCACACCGCCGCAATGGTCATCGCAGCATCCGGCATCAAAGACAGATCCGCCTCGATCGCCCGAATCCCACCACCAGCCGAAACACGTGTCCCTCCATCAACCTCTTCCACGTTTGCTCCGGTCCCCGACAGAAGCTCGACGAACCGCGCATCACCCTGAAGCGAACCCGAATCAAGCCCAGGCACAAATACGCGAGAACCTCCCACCAACGCGCCCATCGCCCACAAGTATGTCGCACCTGACGCATCAGGCTCTACGTCGAGCTCAAAGCCACGCAACCCACCCCCCTTCACCGTCACACGACGCAACCCCTCTTCCATCACGATCCGATCGCCCGCACCCAGCTGACGCATCAAATCGAGCGTCATCTCGAGATAACTCGGACTCGTAATGTCACCCACCAACTCGATCGTCAGCTCACCTTCCAAGAACAACCCCACCATGTACAACGCCGAGATAAACTGCGAACTCAGCGTTGTCGCCACCTGAAGATCCCCGCCCTCCACACCACTCGGCGAAACCCTGATCGGCACAAAGCCTTCTTGTCCGCGCTCTTCAACGTCAATACCAAGACGCCGCAACAGATCAACAAGCTCGCCAATAGGCCGCTCACGCATCCGCTCGTTCCCGTCGATCGTCACCGCCTCGCTTGCCAAGCACGCCGCAGCGGTCAAAAACCGCGTCGCCGTCCCTGCATTATTCAGGAACAGCTCGCCTCCACTCGGGAAACGTCCACTCACGCCCCGCACGCGCACAACATCACCATCCACTTCGATGCCCACCCCGAGCGTACGCAACGCCGTCATCATCCGCTGCGCGTCGTCCGCATCGAGCAAAGCACCACGCAGCACCGATTCACCATCCGCGAGCGCCGCGAGCAACAATCCCCGATTCGTCAGGCTCTTGCTCCCAGGAGGACGCACCGTCCCCAACATCGGCCCCGATGCAATCTCAACCGCCATGACATCGTCCGTCTGCATCGCACCACCGTACCACCCCGCAACACGCCACGAAGCCCGACCAAGGCCGAACAATCATTTCAAAGCTCACAAACCCACCTTCGCGATTGCCCAGATTCACAACCCCCTCAATCTCTTTTCAACCTCTTTGATTCGCCGCTCGGTGATTCACACCTTTCCCGTGGATAGATCACAAACAACGCCAGAGAAGAACACTCATGAAAAACGCAAAGATCATTGCTTTCGGGACAGCACTTGTCGCCGCCACCAACGCCTCCGCTGCCTTCGTCACACACACCACCGAAAGCTCGTTCCGATCTGCCGTCGGGAACATCGCCTTCGAGACATTCGAGTCCAACAACCCCGGCACATCAATCACATCCCTGGACTTCGAGGGGGAAGAAGCCCAGGTGACAACCCACTACGCACGCCAAAACCGTGTCCACGCCGTGACCGATAACCACGGCGCCATCGCGCACGAAGGCGACAATTTCTGGAAACTGTCCAGCGCGTCCGTCACCATCGAATTCACTCAACAAACCACCGGCTTCGGCTTCTACTACTCCGATCTCGAAAAAGTCGGCCTCATCGTCACCATCGACAACGACGAAAACCGCTCCACCACACTCATCGACCGCAACCCCAACACCACCGACTTCTTCGCGGTCTCAGACGACCAGGCCTTCTCCTCCATCACCATCACTTGGACACGCCAAACCAACGACGGCGTGGGCTTCGACAACATCGCCATCGCCACACCCCAGCAACTCCTCCCCACCCCCGGAGCAACCGCTCTCCTGGCAACCGCCGGCTTGCTCTCCTACCGTCGCAAGCGCACCAACAGCCAAAGCTGAATCAAAAACTGACCTACACAAAGAGCTCTAACGCTCAACCTTCCCGACGAAAGACGGCTACCACGTCTTCGACCGGGATCACAAACAGGCGATTGTCACCCTCAAAGTCCACCGGGATCGCGTGCTTCGGGTTGAATAAGACGCGATCGTATTGAGCCAAAGGCCAATCCGAATCGTTCTCGACCTGCTGGCTCACAGTCACGACTCGCCCCGTCAATGTCGGAATCTCGATCTTGTCCGGCAGGTGAATCCCCGACTTCGTCTGTTTCTTGTCTTCATCCTTGCGGATCAGCACACGGAGCCCGATCGGCTCCACGGTCTCGAGTGTGTTCGTTGCCTGATTGGTTGCCATCCCTGATTCTATACCCCCGCAACAGCGACCTCCCCACTGGCGAAACAAACCAAGAGGAACCTCGTAAAAAGTCCTGGGTTTGTCCCAAACGTTCTCCAAAAACAAAAAAATTCCTCCACCCGGACTTCTCCGGCCGGAGGAATGACTCCTCATGTAGCAGCTTGTTGGGTAAAAACCCGAATCCGAAGCTCCCTGTGCAGGGGAGCCCCAGTGAGGGGTGAAAAATCCCTCGCCGGTGGTCCTGTGCTCCATCGGCTGCGACAGAATAGCCTTCAATTATACATGAGACAAGCAAAAAGCCGAAATCCGCACGAAGATAGCGCTCCGAGCGGTTCGGCAAGGCTGTATCCAGCCACCACTGCTACTGACGAGGGAGACTCCCCCTCTCTCCCCAGTAGCTCGACATGTCCCCTTCAGTCGGCAACGCAAGCGCACCGCCTCCGGAATTGCTCTGTCGATCCTGTCAGACCGACAGAGCAAGCACAGGGATTCCGTGGGATATTTAAGAGTCGAGCATTGCGCATCGACGTCCCACCACGGAGGAGTCAGCAAATTAAGCGAGGTGGTGCTTCCCATCCTCGTTAAGCCGTTTCCGGCTCAGGGTACCTCTTCAAGAGGCCTAATCTCAACACCATCAGATTACATCCATCACCGCCCCCGTCAAGGCGATCAGACAATTTTTACAGTTTCCTTCAAGCTTCATGGAACAACTGCCCACCGCTGAACTTGCGGTCAAGCCAGGCCCCGAACGCCTTCCGCCACTGATCCAGCCTCCGCCGATCGAGTTCCACGCTCAGAACCCCCTCCTCTTCGCCCATCTCACCGATCATCTCACCGCGTGGATCAAACACGACCGACCCGCCCGCATACGCCAGGTGCGGATCTCGCCCCGTCCGGTTCACGCCCATCACAAAGCACTGGTTTTCGATCGCCCGCGCCTTCAGCAAGGTCCGCCAATGATCCTGCCGAGGACGCGGCCAGTTCGCGATCACAACCATCGCTTCCGCACCGCGATCCAATCCCGCGCGAAAGAGTTCTGGGAACCGAAGGTCATAGCAAACCGCCGGCTGGACTCGGCATACACCACCATCCGCAAAGGCCCAGTCGAATACCACCACCTCCCTACCGCCATCGAACCGTTCGCCCTCGCGCCCGAATGAAAACGGATGCACCTTGTCGTACGCCGCGACGGTCTCTCCAGCACATCCGAACACGAGAGCACGATTCCGCCCGCGATCACCTTCCTTCACCGAAATGCCGCCCACCACCATCGCGCCCTTGTCGGCAGCTAGCCCTGCCAAGAACCCAGCCGACCTCCCATCTCCATCCTCCGCTTTCTCGAGATTGATCGAGAATCCCGTATCAAACATCTCCGGGAGCACGATCAGGTCTCCACGCCCTATCTCGGCGTCATCGACCAGCGATCGCACGCGTGCGTGATTGGCCGCTTTGTCTTCCCACACGATGTCGTGCTGAACCAGATGAACCTTCATCGCCACATCCTCCCACGCTCGAACGCACTCGGCAAAGGAACAAACCGGACAAATAAAAAAGATCGACGATCCTTGGGACCAGTCGACCTTGTGTGTGGTGTTCTGTTTTTTCTAGGAGTTCAAACCGCGACGGCCATCGCCCCCGCTGTTACTCCGGTTGTAGGGCTTGACCGACACACCTGCATGAGATGCAGTCGGCTCCGCACACCCGCGGCACGGAACAAACGCTTCAGGTGCGCTCGCACCGAGTGGTAGGTCAATCCGCTCAACTCCGAAACCTGATCGTCATCGTATCCGCGAAGGACTAACTCCAAGACCTGGCGCGAAGCCGGCCGCAGATCCGCCATCCAGGCAGGCTCTTTCTTCCAATCACTCTCGCAGCACTGGGACACGCTCGAAACAATCGCCCGGAGCAGTGTCTCAGAACGCTCGTCTTCGATGCCGCTCGCCACGATCAGCAGCTGCTTCGCTCCGCCAACCCCGAATACGCCAACCATGGTCCGCCCGAGCTGCCCATCCTCGACGGCCGCCCAAACATCGCCCTTTTCGTCGACCTCATCGCGAAAGACGAACTCGCCCTTCGAGACCGAGGACAAAGTCATCGCAAGCCCCGGCGTTGCGATCGACCACTCGTCTTGCTCGAGGACACAGGCAGAGCCCGTATGCTCGCCCGCGGTGTCAATCGCAGCACAGGACGCCGAAGCGGGGCCATCAAGCGGCCCTTCGAACATCGCCACGCCCACTCCTCCGAGCCCGCACGCGTGCAGCAGAATCCGCGCTGTTTTGCACATCAGTGTTCGGTTGCACACTTCTCGGCTCGCGCTCAACTCGCCAAGCTTGTAGATCGGAAAACTCAATTCCGCGAGATCGGTCATCGAAAGCTCATCCATGCTGGCGGTCTCCGCTGTTGGCTCATCTAGGTTGATGCCGTTCCCCCGACATCAACACCCAACATAGAAGCAGGGCCAGCCCGCTTCTATTCCGGGGCACAGGACGGCACGCACGCGCATCGCCGCCATCGACCTTCGTTACGGGTCCGGCCCATAAACGGTTCCATAGATGCCCAAACACGCCGTTGGGCCAAAGAAATCAAGGACCTACCCTTGCTTTTAGGAGAGCCAACCCCAAGAAGAATCGCTGCTCAAGGGCAGCTTGATCCGCTGACGGAGAGGTACAGCAAAAAATCGAAGACATCGACCCCCGCGACCCCATCCACATCCGCCAGAGCATCTCCAGACTCCACCAGAGACTCCATCTGGGACACATCAGGAGCGTTGTACGCCCCATCACCGCTGATGTCCGCGTTCACTGTCGGATCGATCACACCACTCAAAACCAAGCGAAGACGCGAGACGTCTGCGCAATCGACCGCTCCATCGCCTGTGACATCAAACAAGTGCCTGGGCCAATTCTCACCCGCTGATGTAAACGAACCGAGCAAGGTCTGATAATCCGCTTGGTCGAACCGAGCATCTTCACCAAATCGGAACTGGCGGATCCGATCAAAGAAGATCGCGCGGTCGTTCTCGTTTAGAAACCCATTGTTATCCAGATCCTCGGGCCCGGCGTGCGCTCGCGGTGCGCTCGCGTACTCCGCATCCAAGTGATCCCAATCCTGGCCATCGATCAGGCCATCCTGATCAAAGTCGGCATCCATCCACGGGCCATTCGCGCGGACGTAGTTCGCCAATTCATCAATCTGTGACTGCGTCGAGGTCAACGCCCCGGCTTCGAAGAACACGAACGAATCAAGGCCCTCTGCATAGAGCGTGTTGAGCTGCGCGGTCACCCCAGGACGATTGTTCGGGTTGATGATCGCAAGGCCCGCCACGATCCGCGCCGGTCCCTTCTGGACGATCGCCGCCTGCAGGTCGTTGCGGATACTGAGAGTCGACGAGCCGTACGCCATCGGGATCACCACGGGGAGCCACCCGTTCGCCGCCATCTGCGGCCAATCCTGCATCTTCACCAGCTGGCCGCTGTTCGGATTCCCGAACCGATCCGCGATCGCTGTCGCAAAGATCGCGCCCGAGAACTGCTTACCAGGATCCACTGCCACAATCGCGTCATGCATCGCGCCCGCCGCTTGAGCGATCCCGTCTCGACGCCACTGCACAAATTCGTCGTAAAAAGGATCGAAGGGCAAGCGTGCTTCGAACAACGGATCCACGCCAAACTCACTCTGGAATTGTGCTCGAGACCAAGCGTCGAACGAGTAAGGCGCCAGCTGCGAATCGCCCGTGTCATTGTCGAGCGGGAAACGGTGATAGTCCGTATGGATGCCCCACATCGTCGGATAGTTCGTCGCGAGCTCGGTGCAGTACTCCGCGAGCTTCGCCTGCACGCCCGGATGCCCAAGATTGACA
>JBCDAP010000006.1:0-13254 GCA_039185335.1 Planctomycetota bacterium
CGGAGGGCAGAAGCCGCAAATTTCTCGATAGCGTCAAGGTCTGTCGGATCAAAGGCGATGCCTCTCACCCACAAGGTCATCGCATACTCATAATTAGTGCTGTCGTGAGCAACCTGGGCATGATTGAAGAACGCAGCGGCTTTAGTAGGGTTCGGCTCGAAAGGGACATTCTTGTCGACCGACTGATCCTTTCCCTTCTTGGAGTCCTTGTTCCCGTTGTCTTCGGGTTTATCGCCTGATTTCTTCTTGCCGAACAGTGCCACGATGGTTCGTTCTCCGGACGCTTTCTGGATCGAGAGTGACATCCTACGGGATGGCGGTCCGAGCTTCACGTCGCAGGGCCAGGGTGCCCATCTCATCCGCGTGCGGTGGACGTTTGGTTGCAAAAAGTGCCTGAGGAGCGCACAGGGTTTTTTGGCGGTGTTGGCGTTACAGTTTGGGGTCATGATCCCAGACCTGGCCACACTCTCGATCGTTCACTACCCAGATCCCGTGCTCACTCGGCGAGCGAAAGACATCGAAGAGGTTGATGGACAAGTCCTAGCACTCGCCGAGCGAATGGTGGAGCTGATGCACGAAGCTCCCGGCATCGGACTGGCGGCTCCGCAGGTCGGACTCGGGCTCCGGATGTTCGTTCTGCATGTCCCCGCTTCGGATGACCCGACGGACGAACTCTCTGTGGACACCGATCCACCCACAGCCAGCGGCATCCCGATGGCATTCATCAACCCAGAAATCACCGAACGCTCGAAAGATCTTGTTGCGTACTCGGAAGGGTGCCTCTCGCTGCCGAACATTACGGGCGATGTGCGTCGACCGAGTTCCGTCACCGTAGAGGCGACCGGCTTCGACGGCAAGCGATTCCGAGTGCACGCCGGCGGATTACTCGCGAGGTGCATCCAGCACGAATACGACCACCTCGATGGAATTCTGATCCTGTCAAAGTTCGGGCGGATGGACCGTATGCGGAACCGCCATTCGATCGCAGCTCTGGAGGAGAGCGGGGTCTGATGCGTGTTGTCTTCTTTGGTTCGTCTCCCTTTGGTCTGCCGACACTGGAACGCTTAACACGCGAATGTAAGGTCGAGGCAGTCGTCACACAGCCAGATCGTCCCGCAGGACGCAAACGCAAATTAAGCGCGACTCCCGTCGGGGCGTGGTGTGCCGAGCATCTCCCGAGCACCCCTGTGCACAAGGAAGAATCGGTTAACCAGGAAGAAATCCAGCGCACGCTGCGAAGGTACGACGCTGACGCGTGGGTCGTGATCGCCTTCGGGCAGAAGCTTTCGAAGACGCTCCTGGCCAACCGGTTCGCGATTAACCTGCACGCCTCGATTCTGCCGAGATGGCGAGGAGCTGCGCCGATTCACGCCGCGATGGTTGCAGGAGATCAAATCGTGGGAAACTCGGTGATTACTTTGGCAGAGCGGATGGACGCGGGGTTGGTGCTCGGGCAGTCTACTTATCAACCCGCGCCAGATGAGACAACCGGCGAAGTGCATGACAAACTCAGCGTGATCGGAGCGGAAGACATCTTGAATGTTCTCCACGCGCATGAGCGAGGCGAGATCGAAGAGCAAACTCAGGACGAGTCAGAGGTGACTTACGCCAAAAAGTTGTCGCCAGCAGATGGATGGGTCGACTTCCGGGCAGACTCAGACATTGTGCGTCGACGAATCAATGGTCTCTCCCCCAAGCCAGGTGTATCGGTCGAACTTGAGGACGTAACCATGAAACTCATCCGCGCGGGTCTCGCACCGATTGAACGGATCCGAACCGGTTCGAAAGCGGGCACAATCATCGATGCAGAGTTTGGTCTTGTTGCGTGCGGTAACGATGAAGCGGTGCGCTTGATCGAGGTGCAACCCGCTGGCAAGAAAACCATGGAGTGGAGCGCATTTCTTGCTGGCCGACAGATCTCAGAGGGAGCCCAGTTGCTTTCAGCTGTACCTGTTCCGCTCGACGCCTAGGCATGGTTCTCGGACCCGAATCGGTTACTTTTTGGATTCGGAATCACCGGATGGTGTATTTCTGGTATCACTTTGTTGAATGTTTGGCGAGAAATGATGTAAGAATGGTGTTGTCTTGACGCCAAGCCGGGGTGGAACTCCGGCCATTTCGATATGCGGGAGCTGCATGGACATCGCGGCAATTGATCGACAAGGACTGTTGAGACTGGGCACCGCCTTGCTGGGAGCAGTGATCGGGGGCGCGGTTTGCGCTCAAGACGGGCTCTTTGATTTTCAGCAGCCGGTCGTGTTCGAACTCGGGGCTATCGCGTCCGATGCAGCGGTGTTCTCGGAATCGCCCGGCTCGCCTCCAGACTCCTTTGCGATCATTCACCCCGGAGCGAATGCAACAACTGTCTTAACGCCCGCGGGGGATGGCTTCTTTGCTGCAGGCGATCTTCTTGATCTGCCAGGGTCTCCCACAGCCATTGTGTCCGCGGATCTGGATGGCGATGGTGACGATGATGCGGCTCTTGTGTTGGCATCATCGAAGCGACTGATCTTCCTCGAAAACAATGCCGGCACACTTTCCGTCATACGTGCTCATCAGTTAAACAGCCCTCCCACCGCCGCGGTCGCGGGCGATCTGAACGGTGACGGCGTTATGGATCTTGCGGTCACGCTCCCTGCAATCTCAAGAGTGGAAGTCTTGCACGGGAATTCAGAAGAGGCGTTTTCCTATACCTCTTTCGCACAGTTCAATTTCGGCTCCACGCCTGCTGGTGTAGCGTGCGGAGACTTCAACGATGACGGACAGTTGGATTTGGCGGTATCCAACGAGTTCGCCTCGACCGTAACCATCGGCCTTGCAACGACAGTGCACACTTACGCAATCCAACCATCCCTCGCGGTTGGACGGCGGCCACGCGGGATTACCGCGGCACGTGTGAATCGTGACGAACTCGACGATCTCCTCGTATCAAATACTTCTACCGGAACGATCAGTTACTTACGAAACGAAGGCGGAACATTCGCAGCACAACAACAGTTGCCAGCGGGCGTCCAACCAACTCGAGTCATCACTGTCGATATTGATCGAGATCTGAACATGGATCTTGCGGTTGCCTTATCCGGCGAAGCAGCAGCAGTCACTCTCCGGCAGAGTACAGACGGAACATTTGCATACCAAAAATATACCCTCCCGGAACGTGGAGCAGCGATCGCAGCGATTGATGCAAACGGAGATGATGCGTTTGACCTTGTGGTTACAGCTCAGGCGGCATCGAATGCCATGTTGCTGATCAACGCAACCCCATCCGCGGGACCGCGCTGTCTCGGTGACACCGACGGAAATCTGTTTATCAATATCACTGACTTCGTCAATGTGCTTTCCAACATTGGGACCACCGGAGATGACCTTCCTACCGACGTGAACCTTGATGGAGTTGTCGATGCCGCCGATTTCATCACAGTCTTGATGAACTTTGGAAATACCTGCGGCGAGTCCTGAACACCAAGGTTCTTGAATCGTTACTGAGTCTCAGCTAAACGCTTCTCGCACAAACGTCGCCCGCTGATCTCCCAGGGTTTGGTAGTATTCTGCACGCATTGGTTGTGATCACGATTCGGCAATCGGAGTGTGTATGAAAACACTTAATGGTGGTTCGTGTGTGTCATTGTTGCTTGCAACTTTCTTCGCAATACCGGGCGCTGGATGCGGCGAACAGCCAGGTCCCCCTGATTTCCAACCCCCTTCAGTCACCGTTGTGAAGCCGGAAGTTCGCGATGTCACTCGATACTTTGAGTACACCGGGAATACAGTCGCGATCAACTCGGTCGAAGTTGTTGCCCGAGTCTCAGGCGAATTGATCTCCCAGCACTACGACGTGCTGGACGAGAAAGGCAATCCAACCACTGTCGAAGCTGGGCAACTCCTCTTCCGGATCGAACCCGATGTTTATGAGATCGCGGTGCGAAGTGCCAAAGCTGATGTAGAACGAGCGAAAGCCTTAGAGAAGGCCGCGGAAGTCATTCTGCAAAGAGTGAATCGGGCTATTGATATGGATGCCGCAAGCGATGCGGAGCAGATCGAAGCAGAAGCGTTATACGAGCAGCGAGTTGCCGAGCGGGTCGCCGCAGAAGCGAGTCTCGACGATGCCGAACTCAATCTTTCTTACACATCCGTCAAAGCACCGATCGCGGGGGAAGTCACACGCAATCTGGTCGATGTGGGCAATCTGGTTGGACCCGGCGCGACCGAAGTGCTGACGCGAGTCACTCAGATGCAACCGATCTATGTGTACTTTGATGTCAGCGAGAAGATCGTCGAGCAATATCTAGAGCGAGAACGCGAGATGGGGCGCGATGTCGCTCAAGAACCGCCGCCGCTCGAACTGGCTACAGCCGGCGATGATGAAGGAACATATCCACACATCGGACAAGTCGATTGGTGGGACCGGTCTGTCGATCAGGGAACCGGAACCATCGTGGTGCGAGGTCGCCTCGATAACGAAGATCTTTCGCTTGTTCCAGGGCTATTCGCGCGAGTGCGTGTGCCATTCGAGGAACTCGAAGCAGCAGTGCTGGTCCAAGATAACGCGATCCTGTCGAACTTTTCGGGCGAATACGTGCTCGTGCTCGCTCCATACTCGCCTCCACAACAACAAGGTGGCCAAGGAGCACCAAGCGACGCCACCACGCCACCGCAATACACCGTTGAGCCACGAATGATCACAACCATCATGCGTACCGACGATGGAATGCGTGTCGTCGAAGGGCTATCGCCCGATGAAGAGTACGTCACCGTGGGCATCCAATGGGCGATCCCGACTTATCCCGTGAACGTTACGCGTGAGGCTTCCGAACCCACTGCGACGAGCGGGGAGACCCCCTGATGTCCCGCTTCTTTATCGATCGACCGGTCTTCTCTATCGTTGTCGCGTTGATCATGATCCTCATCGGCGGCGTCAGTCTGCCTTCTCTCCCCGTTGAGCAGTACCCGGAGATCGCCCCGCCGAACGTCGAGGTCACCGCAAGCTATCCCGGTGCCGATCCGGCCACGATCATCGACGCGGTCACCGCTCCGCTCGAGCAGGAGATCAACGGCGTCGAGGGCATGATCTACATGAAATCGACCACCGACCAGACCGGTCGTGTGTCGATCAATGTGACGTTCGAACTCGGAACCGATCCGGACCTCGCGACGGTGTACACGCAGAATCGGGTGTCCGCCGCCGAAGCACGTCTCCCCCAAGAGGTTCGAGCCCGCGGCATCACCGTGAAGAAAAGGTCACCGAGCCTCCTCATGGTCCCCACGCTGTCTTCGCCGGACAGCAGCTTCGATTACCTCGCCTTGTCCAACTATGTCACTCTCTACGTGAAGGACGAGCTCGCTCGCCTGCCGGGTGTCAGTGAGGTGTTCATCTTCGGGCCGCAGGACTACTCGATGCGCATCTGGCTCGATCCGGAGAAGCTCGCATCGAAGGACCTCACCACCATCGACGTGCTCGACGCGCTGCGCGCCCAAAACGTGCAAGTCGCTGCCGGCCGAATCGGCGCAGAACCAGTCCCCTCACAAAACGGATTCCAATACACGATCAACACGCAAGGGCGTTTCGACTCGGTTGAGCAGTTCGAAGACATCATTCTGAAGACCACGACCTCGACGATCGACGGCCAAATCGTACCGCGAACAGTCCGAATCAAGGACGTCGCCCGTGTCGATCTCGGTGCCGAGAGCTACGACTGGGCGGCACGCCTGAACGGCAGCCCGGCAATCGCGATCGGGATTTATCAACTCCCAGGATCAAACGCGACGGAGGTCGCCGCCGCGGTTCGTGAGCGGATGGACGAACTCAGCGGCCAATTCCCCCAAGGGATCGTGCACGAGATCACATTCGACTTCACAGCATTCGTCGAATCTTCCATTAAGGAAGTCGTGATCACGCTATTCATCGCCACATTCCTCGTGATCGTGATCACGTTCATCTTCCTCCAAAGCTTGCGGGCAACGCTCATCCCGACGATCACCATCCCAGTCTCACTGATCGCTACGTTCGGTGTGATGCTGGCTTTCAACTTCAGCATCAACCTATTCACGCTCTTCGGACTCATCCTCGCGATCGGCATCGTCGTCGATGACGCGATCGTCGTGGTCGAGAACACATCGCGCCGCATCTCTCAGGGGCAAGATCCGAAGACCGCAGCGAAGGAGACCATGGATGAGGTCACAGGAGCCCTCGTGGCAACAACTCTTGTCGTCCTCGCGGTCTTCATCCCCGCCGCACTCCTCGGCGGCCTGACCGGGGTGCTCTACCGCCAGTTCGCACTCACAATCGCATTCGCAACCTGCTTCTCAACCATCAACGCTCTAACACTCAGCCCGATGCTGTGCTCGCTCATTCTCAAACCATCGAAGCAAGTCCGGTTCCCGCTATTCGTCTTGTTCAATAAGCTCCTCGATGGAGGGCGTGCAGGCTACCTCTGGTTCGTCGGAAAGTGCATACGACTCTCGATCGTTGCTGTCATTGTGTTCGCTGGTATCAGCTCGCTCGCACTGATCGGCGTCCGTGTTATCCCAACCGGCTTCCTGCCCAATGAAGATCAGGGCTACTTCTTCGTCAACATCCAGCTTCCCGACGCCGCGAAGCAATCCAGAACACTCGAGGTTCTCGAACGAGTCGAGAACATGATCCTTGCCAAAGACGGCGTCGCCGACGTCATCGGCATCCGCGGCTACTCCATCCTCTCGGGCACCGTCGCACCCAACAGCGCCACCGCGATCGTTGTCCTCGACCACTGGGACAACAGAGACCCCAGCACACAAGGCGTGGGAGCGGTGCTCGGCGCACTAGGCATGGAGTTCTTCGGAATCCAAGAGGCCATCGTTTTCCCCTTTGAACCCCCGGCAATCATGGGCATCGGCAACGCAGGGGGCGTCGAGTACGAGCTCCAAGACCGCTCATCCTCCGGGTACCAACAACTCCAAGATGTCGCGAACAACATCATCCAGCAAACCATGCTGCACCCCGATGTCGACCGCGCCTTTTCGGGCTATAGCGCCAGCACACCTCAACTCTTTGTTGACATCGACGAAACCAAAGCACAACGCATGGGAGTCGCGCCTGCTGTCTACAACGACACCCTCCAATCCAACTTGGGCTCAACCTACGTCAACGATTTTAATCTCCTCGGCCGCGCCTATCGCGTGACCGTCCAGGCAGAAGGACGCTTCCGCGACTCGATCGATGACATCGCTCGGCTCGAAGTCCGCAACGGAGATGGCGAGACCCTTCCCATCGGCACATTCATCGATGTCCAGGATACCGTGGGCCCGCAGGCCATCAATCGATACAACCTCTACCCATCCGCTTCGATCAACGTGCCCGTCGCCGCCGGCCGATCGACCGGCGAAGGCATCCAGGCGATGATGGACATCTCGAACCAAACACTACCCGCCGGGTACTCATACGAGTGGACCGGCTCCACGTACCAAGAACAACAAACAGGCAACGCCGCCATCCTCGCGTTCGTCCTGGGCTTTATCGTCGTGTTCCTTGTCCTCGCAGCCCAATACGAGTCCTGGAGCATCCCGATCTCAATCCTGCTGACCGTTCCGCTCGGCATTCTCGGCGCCATCGCCGGCCTCTACTTCAGAGGCTTTGATATCAACATCTACACCCAGGTCGGCTTCATCCTCCTCATATCGCTCGTCGCAAAAAACGCCATTCTGATCGTCGAGTTTGCGAGGCAACTCCACGCAGAAGGCAAATCCCCACGCGAGGCCGCCATCGAAGCTGCCAAGCTCCGTTTCCGCCCCATCCTCATGACCGGCTTCTCGTTTATCTTCGGCAACATACCCCTAGTCATCGCCAGCGGAGCCGGTGCCATGAGCCGACAGTCGCTCGGCACCGCGGTCTTCTTCGGGATGGTCTTCGCCACACTCATCGGCGTCGTGTTCGTGCCGGTCTTCTACTTCATCATCCAATCGATCACGAACATGCTCACCAAGAACGAGCCGCGATCGTAAGCGGGCCGTCCTGCAACACAAGCAACTCGGTTGTCTGTTTCGATTCTTGGAATAATCACGTGCAAGAGATGAAGCAAGCTAGATCAACGCAACATCCGTCATCACTTCCACCGTCGCTGGCCCATCATGCGCGAGCGCTTGGCTGATCGCGCCCTCAAGCGCCTCCACTTGCTCGACCCGGATCCCCAACCCACCACAGCTTTCGACAAACTCCGCAATATTCGGATTGACCAACCCTGTCTGCCAGACCTCCCACTCGCCAGCACGTTGTTCCTTCGAAATCTTGCCCAACTCACCGTTGTTCAGCAGGATATGCGTCAGGTTCATGCCATGCTTTACGGCCGAAGTAACCTCAAATGGATACTGCCCAAACCCGCCATCACCCGTGACAACGACCACCGGACGATCCTGGAACCGCTCCCAAAACGGATCGGAAGACACGTTGTGCGCCTGCGTAGCCGCCCAGGCTCCTAGTGCAGCCGGATATCCGAAGCCAATCGACCCGAGATAGCCCGACATCAGCACGCTTTGTTTCCCCGAAGCCTCGAAGTAACGACCGAACGAGTACGTGTTGTTGCCAACATCAACGCACACAATCGCGTCATCCGGGACCAGTTTGTTCATCGCCTCAAAGATCGCGATCGAAGATACACCCTCACCACGATCATCCTCCAGCCGGCTCTGCTTCTCGGCTCGCCAGATCCCCCACCGTTCCGCAATCTCTTCCCTCTGATCGATCGCGGCGTGCTTGCCGCGAACCTTATCGATGAAGAGGTTCGCAGTCATAGCGATGTCGCCCCAGACAGGCACATCAACCGCATGAAACTTGCCAAGGTGCATTGGGTCGAGGTCAACCTGGATGATCGGCTTCTTCGGTGTGATTCCAGTGTGATTGGAGAACGAAGCGCCAAAGACGATCAGCAGGTCCGATTCATTCATGAACCACGAAGCGATAGGCGTACCCGAACGACCCAAAACGCCACCGCCCAAAGCGTTGCGAGGAAAGTCTGCGATCAGGCCCTTGCCCTTGAAAGTCGTCAGAACGGGGCAACCGAGTTCCTCAGCGAGAGCAAGCACAGAAGACATATCAAAGCGAGCACCGTGTCCTACGACGATGACCGGACGCTTCGCCTTGCTGAGCAGCCCGAGCGCGGCATCGATGGAATCCCCCGAGGGCGTGAGCCGATGATCGCCGAAACGCCCGGCAGGTGTGGCGGGCTCCGCTCCTTCAGCCGCAGGAATCGTCTGCACATCATCAGGGAAGATGATGTTCGCAACAGAACGATTCACCGTCGCGTTCTTGATCGCCAACGACATCAGTTCCGCGTGATCCGAACCGGGCAGCGCAAGATGACAAAAATCGGCAACCGCCGAAAAGGCCTCCTTCAACGGCAACTCCTGAAAAGCACCAGGACCGAAGACCTGCTGATTCACCTGCCCTGTCAGCGCCAACAGCGGAGCACGATCAACCTTGGCATCCCAACAACCGGTCAGGAGATTCGTGGCACCCGGCCCCGCGATCGCAAGACACACCGCAGGCTTGCCGGTGAGCTTACCGAAGGCAGAAGCCGCAAACGCCGCCGCGCCCTCGTGACGAATGCTGATGTACTCGAGATTCCCATCCTCTGATTCACGCCTGATCGCGTCAGCAAGCCCGAGATTGGAATGACCAACCATCCCAAAGACGTGCGTGACACCCCAGTTCACCATCGTCTTCGCCATGACATCCGTCACAGTCGTCCGGTGCGCTTCTTCCTCCTCAATACCGACATAAACACCATCGTCACGCAACTCGATGGGATACGTATCGATACCGTCGTCATACCCTCCGGGCGGCTTGCCGGTCAGCGGGTGATAATCCCATCCGTGCCAAGGACACCGCAGATAGCAATCCCCATTGTCATCACACTCGATGGAGCCCTCTCCGAGCGGCCCCCCCTGATGCGGACAAGCGTTGTCGAGCGCACCGTACTGTCCATCGTGATGCGTCAGGCAGATCTGCTTCACCGAATCGCCACGCTCAATCGCGACGGTCATCACGCGCCCTTCGGGCAGTTCATCCTTCCCAGCTGCTTTATGCCAGGTGAGTTGCGTAAGCTTGGCCATGGTGCACTCCATCAGGCTTCGGATGCATAAGCCTACCGCTTCGAGCAAACCAAAGCACCAACAGCATCAGCCGATTGAAGCAAGAAAAGCCGGCCACCAGGCAGTCAACACACAAACACCAATATTCAGGATCAGCAACGTCACCATCAGCTTCTTGTCGATCCCGACCTTGCGAAGCTTCAGAATAAAAAGCTCAACGAACGTCGCCAGAATCGCGAAAGTACCAATCATGACAGCATCGGTGTACGGATGAAGTTTGCCCGAGGCATACCACCGGTGAATCGGGTTCTCGAGAACCATGCCGGGCAACGCAGACCACGCCCCAGCGATCAGCGGGGCCGCCAGGATGATGGCACACCCCGAAACAAGGTTCATCGAGAGCGCCGTGAACGCAGCCGGCTTGGCATTCTTCGGCGAGAGAATCCGCAAAGCCAAGGTGTCCGCAGAAATAGCAGCCAACACCGGGACAGCCGGAATAAAAGCAAACGCAGCAGGATGCAATTCTTGGAGCTCGATCACCCCCCCATTGTGCCAAGCTTTGTGCGCACAAGCGAAGCACTTGCAATCAATTTTCCGAGTTTCCAGAGCCCTCTCCGCACCCTGAGCCGCCCCCCGATCCCGTACACCCTAAGATGAAAGCATGTTTGATCGACTCAGCGAAGGTTTCAATAACGCGTTCCGCCAGCTCTCTGGGCGAGGAAAAATCTCGGAGGACAACATCCGCGAGGCAATGGGCGATGTGCGGAAAGCCCTCCTCGAAGCAGACGTCCACTATGACATCGTGAACGAGTTCACCGAGCAGGTGATCCAAGAGTCCGTCGGCCGCGAGGTGACCAAGAGCCTCAAGCCAGGCCAAGAGGTCATCAAGATCGTTAACGACGAGCTGATCAAGCTCATGACGCAAGGAGATCCAGAAGACGCCGGCATCCCTCACGTCTCACCCCCCCCAACAGTCATCATGATGTGCGGTCTCCAGGGCTCGGGAAAAACGACAACCTGCGGGAAGCTAGCGGCCTACCTCAAAAAGCGCGGAAGGTGTGTCCTCCTTGTCGCGGCCGACTTGCAGCGTCCCGCCGCGGTCGAGCAGCTCCGCACCGTCGCCGAACGCGTCGAAAGCGAAATCGAATCGAAGCAGGGAGAAGCCAAGGTCGAGTGTTATTCAGAAATAGACAAAGTCGGCGCGTACGGCGAGCGGGTTGGTGTCGCTGTCGAGGTCTGCCAGCAAGGCGTCATGCACGCCATGAAAAATGGATTTGACACCGTCATCCTTGACACCGCAGGCCGCCTGCACATCAACGACGAACTCATGGAAGAACTGGGCAGCGTCAAGCGAGCCGTACGCCCACACCAGGTCCTCCTCGTTGTCGACGCCATGACCGGTCAAGACGCCGTGAATAGCGCCGGCTCATTCCACGAACAACTCGTCATCGACGGTGCCATCCTCACCAAGTTTGACTCAGACACACGAGGCGGAGCAGCCCTCACCGTACGAAAAGTCACAGGAGCATCAATCAAATTCATCGGCGTGGGCGAGCACCTCGATCAGATCGAAGAATTCCACGCAGAACGAATCTCGGGGCGAATCCTGGGAATGGGCGATGTCGTATCGCTCGTCGAGAAAGCCCAAGAACAAGTCAGCGAAGAAGATGCGGAAAAACTCGCAGAGAAGATGGCCAAGGGCGAGTTTACGATGGAAGACTTCCTTAAGCAGATGAAGTCACTCCGAAAAATGGGACCGATGAAGCAACTCCTCGGGATGATGCCCGGCGTCGGGCAGATGCTCAAGGACGTCCAGATCGAAGAGAAGCAGCTCGATCGCCTGGAAGGCATGGTCCATTCGATGACCAAGGAAGAACGTGACGACGTCAAGGTTCTGAACATGCCAAGACGCCGACGCGTTGCAGCCGGCAGCGGCGTTAAAGTCGAAGAAGTCTCTGGATTAGTCAAGCAATTCGGCATGGTAAAGAAGATGAGCCAGCAGGTAGCGGGCATGGGCATGCGCGGAAAAATCGAAGCCATGAAAGAATTGCAATCCGCCGGCGCCGATCCGATGGCCGGACTGGGCGGCATGCCCAGCCTCCCAGGATTCGGCGGCAAAGGATCAACAAAGCAGAAAAGCCCCAAATCGCGATACAAAAAGAAACGCCGAAGATAAAACTCGTCAATGACCAATTCCACAAAGAGGCTGAAATCACTTTGCATCCGCTTATGAAACAGACCTTATTCATCGCTGTCGCAATGCTCTCTGCCTGGCTCTTCGCCCCTTCAAGTCTGGGTGAAGAATCAAGTGTCTGGACAGAGTTCCTCGAGCAAGCGCAGGACAAATTCGGGGACGAGGGCGCCGAAGCTGCTCGGTTTCTTGCAAACAATCGCCCAGAACGAGACGAACAAATCGGCCTCGATCTCCTGATCGAGAATCTTGATTACGCCCTCCGCGCGAAACAAGCATTCCCATGGGCGAAAACGCTCGACGGTGATCTCTTCATGAACGATGTGCTGCCTTACGCGATCGTTGATGAAACACGCGAAGCATGGCGTGCCTCGATGCACGAACGAGCTAGCAGCATCGTCAACGAGGCCGAGACAGCGACCGAAGCGGCACAAGCGTTGAACCGTGAGCTCTTCAATACCATCAATGTTCACTACAACACCGGCAGAAAGAAGCCAAATCAGAGCATCGGCGAATCGATCGAGCAAGGACGCGCCACATGCACCGGACTCTCGATCATCCTGGTCAACGCATGCCGATCAGTCGGCATACCCGCACGCCTTGCTGGAGTCGCCAACTGGCACGATGGCAGAGGAAACCACACCTGGGTCGAAATCTGGGATGGCAAAAATTGGCGATTCACTGGTGCCGACGAGTACAACAAAAACGGACTCGATCTTGCTTGGTTCACCGCGGATGCGTCGAAAGCCACTGCAGGAGATCCTGTCTTTGGGGTCTGGGCAACCTCATGGAAAAAAACCGGCCACCAATTCACAATGTCATGGAACGACCAAGACCGATCTGTCCACGCTGTTGATGTCACGCACCGCTACGCTTCTGATAGCCAGATTGCTGCGAATGAGAGTACTCACGCAACCAGGCTCATCAGAGTTCGTTCAACAAACGCTGGTGAACGACTTATCGCCCAACTGGAACTCATCAACGCAGAAGGGACGCTTACA
>JBCDAP010000007.1:0-13186 GCA_039185335.1 Planctomycetota bacterium
CATCAATACGAGCCGCTTCGTCGAGCTCGCGCGGAATACTCCGAAAGAACTGGCGAAGCAAAAAGATGTTTGTGCCCGCTCCAAACCACGCCGGCACCCACAATGGTTTGAGCGTCCCAACCCAACCGAGTTCCGCAAAGATCTGGAACAACGGAACCATCAGCACCGGGAACGGGACCATGATCGTCGCGAGCAACAGCCAGAACATCGGTTCACGGCACCGCCATCGAACACGCGCGAACCCGTACGCCGAGATGGCGCTCGACAACACCATCCCAACAACGCTCAACCCTGCCACGATCAGCGTATTCCGTAAGTACAGCGGGAAGGTCACGATCGGATCTTCCCAAACCTCGGTGTAGTTCGTTCCCGCCTGATCCGCCGCCATCGCCAGCGATCCGCCAAGACCACCAGGCTCTTCCGGCTGCGGCAGCAAAGTCAACTCCCGGGACATCGTCTGATCGACAGGCTTCACAGAAGTCGACATCATCCAGACCAGAGGAAGGATGAACAACGACGCCATCACGCCCAAGGTCGCGAACGACGCGATCCGCCCGAGCAGCTTCATGTATCGCTGGCTGGATCTTCCACGCATGATCAGGAAGCCCTGTAATGAACAAACCGACGAGAAAGAAGCATCACGACAACAGTGCAGAACAAGATCAAGAGGAATTGAATCCACGCCAACGCCGAGGCGTACCCCATCCGCTGGAAGCGAAACGCGTTGTCATACAGGTACCACGTGTAGAAGTACGCTGCTTGGTCAGGTCCCCCACCATCCGAGAACATGATGTAAGGCACCGCAAAGATCTGCCACGCACCAATGATCGCCATCAGCACGTTGAACAAGATCACCGGTGAAATACCCGGCAACGTCACGTGATACAAACGCTTCACGACCCCAGCCCCGTCGATCTCCGCCGCTTCGTACAGCGAACTCGGAATTCCTTGCATCGCCGCAAGGTAGATCACCATCGGCTGCCCGATACCCCAGCAGATCATGATGACCAGTGCTGTCATGATCCAGTTCGCATCGGTCAACCATCCGGGCAGATACGAATCCTGTCCAGCAACCAAACCGAGGAGCACATCAATCCCGAGCGCATCCAGGGCTTGATTGATCAACCCCAACTCACCATTAAAGAGCCATAGCCAGATCATCGCACTCGCCACAAGCGGGACCAATGTGGGCACAAAGATCGCGGCCTTGAACAAGCTCTTTCCAGGAATGTCTTGATTCAGCAACGCCGCGGCGAAGATGGCAATCGCCGTCGTGATCGGAACCGAAACCGCAGCGTAGATCACGGTGTTCCAGAACGCCTTCCAGAAGATGGCGTCGCCCATCAACTGACGGAAGTTCTCGAGGCCAATCCCGATGGGCTTTTCGATCACCGGAAACTCCGTGAACGAGTAATAGAAACTCATCCCGATCGGCAAAGCCATGAAGAACAAAAAACCCAACAACCAAGGGCTGACCCAGAGCCATCCGACGTACTCGCTCTGGCCGCCACCCCTTTTCACGTGCCGACTCCTTCCCGAAGAGATCGCTTGTGCTCGATATCGTCAAGCCGAGCCTGAACGCTCTCCTTCACACCCTCGAGCGCCGCAAGAGGTGAGGATCTCCCCGACCAAACCGAATAAAAAGCGGTGTGCATCGCATCCTGGTACTGAGGCCAGGCGCGTGTACGCGGGAAGTGATATGCACGTGGCGAATTCGCGATCGCATCGTGAACACGTACAAAGCGGTGTTTGTGGTTTGCGTAAAACGATTCAGGCATGTCCCGCAGAGGAGCGTTCTTGCAATGAGCCGCACTCAAGCTCGCGATGTGTTCTTCTCGCTGGACGAACGCGATGAACTCCATCGATGCCTCCGGATCTTTCGCACCCTTCGGGATCACGAGCACATCCGCATCAAGCAGGCCAGCAGGCGAGCCGTCCCCGTAAACCGACTCTGCAACCGGAAACGGCGCCACCGCATAGTCCATGTCAGGTCGGAACGCATCGATCACATTCGCCAACCACGGCCCCTGCTGGACCATGGCCACACGTCCCTCCAGAAACGCGTTCTGCGGCGAGGAGTACGCACCGAAACCCGAACGAAATGTCTCCGCATTCCGTCCACCAAAGCGTTCCGCCGTCCGTGCCACCCACTCATAGCCCGCAACATTCTCGGCCGAATCAGCCAGCACTTCGTTCGCTTCTTGATCGAGCAAGTTCCCACCGAAGTGATACCCCCACTGCCACAACCACCATCCCGGGTGCGATTGCATGAACCCAACACGCCGAAGCCGACCGTCTCCTTCACGGATCGTGAGCCGCTCACTCATGTCATCAAGCTCTTCGATCGTCCTCGGCGGGCGTTCCGGATCCAAACCAGCATCCCGCAGAATCGACCGGTTATAGAACATCGCAACCGATCCGCACGTACTCACCGCCGAATACAACCGCCCACGATGCGTCAGCAAAGGCCAGAGCGATTCCACGTACCGATCTCGCCGAATGCCTGCAGCTTCCGCAAGCTCGTCAAGAGGCTCGATTGCCCCCGACTCCGCGTAAGCCGGGATATTGAAGTTCCACAGCCCGATGATGTCGGGAGGCTTGCCTCCCGCGATCGCGATCATCGATTTCTGATCGATCCCGCTCATCGAGAAGAAACGCACATAGATACGATCTTGAGAATCGTTGAACGCATCAATAATCCGCTGCATCGCCGCGGCCTCATGCCCCGTCCACTTCTCCCAATACTCAAGCACAAGACGATTCCCAACCTGCTCGGGAGTCCCCCTCGGCCCAAAGGCCACAAAGGCCAAGCCCGCCGTCGCCATCGTTCCCAGGGCAACACGTCTGCTGATCTCGGGGACGGAATTGCTCATCGCTTGTGAAGGCCTATCGCAGAATGTCTCTGGACCGATTCGTCGGATCCCGAACGCAATCAGCGTACCGTGGCATCAACACCAACGGGTTTCGGCTCGGCCTTCACCGGGTGCGCCCCAATCTCAACCCAGCTCACGGTCACCCGAAACTCGTCTCGCCCCTCGGGAAGATCAGATTCGCGCAAGACCCCTTCGTGAACCTCACCATCGATCATGACAACCGCATGATTCTCAGGCGCGTACTGGCTCGCATCGAAGCTCACCCGCAAACGTCTTCCACGCCAAACGCGAACAAACGAAACTTGCCCGAGTTCCGCAAAGGGCTTCGGATCGATCGTCAGACCATCCCAGACCGCTCGGATTCCCAACACCCATTCCATCGAGACGCGATTGAGCCACGCCGCCGAGCCGGTGTACCACGTCCACCCCGCCTTCCCTGGCATATCCGAGTCCGGACCGTCCACATTCCCGGGCGTGACATAAGGCTCCGCGCGGTACCGATCAGCATCGAGCTCGGCACGGATCGGCGGGCTAATCCCATGCCAGATCTTGGCGAGCGTCGATGTATCACCCATCTTCGCCGCAGCAGCAACCGCCCACGTCGCGGCGTGCATGTATACACCGCCATTCTCGCGCGCCCCAGGACAATAACGAGTGATGTAGCCGATCGCCGGGTCCGGCGTGTCATAAGCCGGAACGAGCAGCAGCGCCCCCATCTCACGGACCAGATGCTCCTTCACGGAAGCCCACGCCTGCTCCTGCCGATCTTGATCAGCTGTATCGTTCAGGATCGCCCACGTCTGCGCGTTCAAGAAGATCCGCCCGTGCGTGTTCTCACGCGAACCGATCCAATCTCCAGCATCGGTCGTCGCCCGGCGGAACCATGCTCCATCCCAAGCATGCTCATTGATTGCTTTAACCAAGGCCTCTCGTCGCGCCACAAAGTCTGCTGCACGAGCAGAGTCACCGACGCGCTCCAGGATCAAGCTCCAGTCCTCAAGCAATCCTGCCAGAAAGTGACCCAACCAGACCGATTCGCCTCGCTCTTCGACGCCGACCGCGGATAGCCCATCGTTCCAATCCATCGCGCCAATCAACGGCAAACCATGCGCACCAACGCGCGAAAAACTCAATTCGAATGAACGGAGACAATGCTCGAGGATGCTCACTCGAGCATCGCCATCCGCGAAAGGTTGAACCGTATCAAGCAAAGCCCAATCATCTGTCTCCCTCAGATAGCTCGCGGTCACAAACGGCAGCCAGAGATAATCATCCGAGCACGTCGTTCGCAGCCCTGCCTCTGTCAACGGATGCCACCAGTGATACACCGACCCATCCTCAAACTGGTGCGCCGCGTGCAGCTTGATCTGCTGCGCACACCGCTCAGGATCACGCAACAGCCAGACCTGGCTGTCCTGCAATTGGTCGCGGTACCCGTACGCACCGGACTGCTGGTAATACCCGGTCCTTCCCCACAGACGAGCGCTGATCGCTTGATAGGGCAACCAAGTATTGTTCAACGCTGCGAATGAGTCTTCGCCGCAAGTGATCTCGCTTTCACCCAGAATGCGATCCCAAACTTCAGGAGCATCAACGAGCACACAACTCGCAGTCGCACGGCTGCTGTACTTGTCGATCATCGCATTCACCGACTCACGATCCTTGTCTATGCAAACCGCAAAGAACAGCTCGTGCTCTTCGTTAGCCTTGAGAACAAGATCACCGCCAATCGCCGCGCACGGATCGGAGAAACGCCCAAACCGCGCCCCCGGCAAGTCACCACTCATCCCTTCCGGGCTCGCAGTCTTCTGGTATCTCCCCAGGAACAACTCCTTATCCGCTGTCGCCAACGCTCGCTCAAACTCCCCCGCAAGCAGCGCATGAGCCGTGGTGTAAGGCCAAGGCTTTGCCCAGTGCTCCTTAGGATCCTTCACCGGCACATCCCACATGTTTTTCGTCGCCACGATCGCTCGGCGCGCCTCGTCATGCTCGGTCGTGATGAACAAGCGGTGAAACTCACGTTTCACATCAGGAGCGGCACCGCAGCACCACTCAAGATACGAAGCCACACGCAACCGCCGATCTCTTCCCGACTCGTTGCGAATCAAAACCCTCCAAACTTCGATCGGCTCATCCTCTGCAACAGCAAGCGACCACTCCATCCCAATCCCGTGAACCGCCGTGTGGAACGTCGTCCGGCCGGGTTCATGAACGCACTCGTAGCGGTCGTACTCCGGGAAGGTCGGCGCAGGAGCGGCCGACCAGATCTCACCAGACTCAAGATCACTCAGAAGAACAAATCGTCCCGACCGATCCATGACCATGTCCATGTCCCAACGCGAGACAACATTCAGTTGAGAGTTGTCGAGCCACGAGAACCCCCCACCGTTCTGCGAGACCACGAAGCCGTACCGTCCGTTGCAAACAATGTTTGTCCAGGGCATCGGAGTCTGAGCATCGGCGATGTGGAACGCACGCCCGGATTGCGAGAACTGTCCGTACCGATTTCCGAGCATGGTTCGACCTCGTGCGAAGGGGAGCATTGTCTAATGCAAACGCTTACATCTCAGTCTAACGCCCATCCCGTGAGCGTCAACGGACAATCCCGAGCTCGTGCCGATTCCACGCATTTGTACCCAGACAGGCAAGAAAACACCGCGAAGCTCACTCCGTAAGCAAAGTCCGAGAATCTCGGTCCATCCCAAGCCGATCCATCGCTTCCTTCACCCACTCGTGCTTGTGGAACAGCTCCCAAATCAAGCCTGTTCGAGCATTCTCGATCGCAAGAACGAGCGGCCCTTGGTCGATCGCCACGTAATCGTGCGCGATCCACCCAGTTCCGAGGTTAAAGGAGTCAAGAAAGCCATATCCACCATCACGTGGGGCGCGCCAAACCACCGGCTCACCATCGGAGTCCTTCAGGTTCCTCATCCAGCGCATCGCAGCCACGGATTGATCAGGAAGAAACATGATGGCAGAACCAGCACCATAAGGAGCGATCGTCCCATCACCCCACGCATCACCCGGCACATACATCTCTCCGCTCGGAATAGGCCGCCCCCACTGATCCTCAACGTGCACCTCGGCATAGTCGCGCCCAGGCATCGCATTGACAAACTCAAGAGGCATCGGAAAGAGCCCGGGCACACCGTATCCATGGACAGTGTCCATGGCCGTGAGCCCCCAAGCATTCGCACCGAAAGTTGGCAATCCGAGAGGGTTCTCGATCGCTCTCTCGCGATTCATCAACGAGAGGCGCCGGCTGTTCTCCCACCAATCCACACGCGCCCGCGGCACATCGGTGTGAACGCCCGGATCATCCATCCCAGCACCGGCATAGTCAATGAAGCAATGATCAAAGAACGCGGTGAACAACGCCCCGGACCAAGGCAAATACACCATCTTTCCGATCTCATTCCACTCCCCGAGATGACGCCTCAGCCGATAATACTGCTCAGCGCTGATGCGATGCGATTCTTTTGGCGCCGCAGCAGCGAGGAACATAATCAAGCGATGTTCGGCTCCGCTATCAAGCCAGTAGCCCGGCAAGAGATCGCCATCCCCGGTCGGATCATCCTTGTCTCGCGGAGCCCAGCCGAGCGAAACGAAGCCGGCTTCTTCCGACGTATCACGCGCCCCTCCCTGAAAAAATGTCCAGTCTGCCTCAGAGAGAAGCTCATCACCGATCCGCTCAACCTCGTCTCCGAAGTACTGACCGCAAACGATCGCACCAGCAAAGAACAAAGCCGAATCGATTGTGCTGACCACCTTCTCGTACGCCTCTCGCGTTGGCCCGCCGTCTCGAGCGTCGACAAAGTGGTAGAAGAGTCCTGCCTTTCGGTTGTTCGGATTCGATGCGATCGCCGACAGGATGCGCTCGGCGCGATCTTCTCCCTCTGCCCGCGTGATCCATCCTCGCTCGACCGCGACTGGGAGTGCCGCCAATTGGAAACCGATGCCGGCAACGCTCGCCACATGGACATCGCTCACCGCACTCCGGTCGTAGACCATCCCCGTTTCGGGATCACACGATTCCCATAAGAAGAGGAATGACGCCCGCTGGATCTCCTCCAGCAACGCCTCATCTGATGCAGAGAACCGGAAAGGCGGAATCGGCGTGTCGGGGTCACGCTCAATCCGTACATCTGACGGATCCATGCGCACAGAAGCGCTGCATCCGCACAGAAAAGCCATCAGAGACACCAAGAGAGGAATGATTCGCACGCGTTAAGCCTCGGTCTGGGTTACATTAGTGATATGGCCGGAAACAACAACGGCGGACGGAACCGTCGCCCCAAACAAGCATCGATCGATCAAGTGGCCTCGCGCGCGGGGGTATCGACCGCGACCGTCAGCCGGGTGCTGAACAATCCGTCGCTGGTCACGCCCGCCACCGCGAAACGCGTCGAGGAAGCGATCGCCGAACTCCGCTACCGGCCGAACATGTTCGCGAAGGGCCTGATGATGCGCCGCAGCCGCGTCCTGGCCCTCGTCTTGCCCGACATCCACGGCGAGTTCTATTCGGAACTCCTCCGCGTTGCGGACGGGCGCGCCCACGAACTGGGCTACCACTTGCTGGCGAGTTCGCGCTCCCCTTTCGAAGACTCCGAAGAGGTCATGCCCTTCGCGTTTGGTCTCCTCGATGGTGTTGTGCTGATGCTCCCGACGGGCGACCGCAGGGCGCTCGAACACGCCGCACGTCTCGACGCCCCGCTCGTGCTCGTCGAACTCGATGGATCGAACGACGGATTCGACTCGATCCTTATCGATAATGCCCCAGGTGCTCGTGCCGCCATCGAACACATCCTCGAATCGGTTCCGCCCGAACAGTGCATCTATGTTGGCGGCGAGGAATACAACGCGGACACAGAGCAACGCGTTCGCGCATTCACCGAAACGCTTCGAGCAAGAGGCCACGAGCCGCAAAGCCATCAGATCGTTTTTGGTTCCTTTGATTCGGCGCACGGCGAATCCTGGGCAAACACTGTTGGTCCTGAAGTGATTCGCGGAGCCGGAATCGTCTCGGGCAATGACGAGATCGCGTTCGGCGTGATGTCCGCCGCGAGTGCCCACAACCTGCGAGCCCCCGATGATTTTCGCATCGTTGGCTTCGACAACTCGAGATTGTCCGCCCTCGTCCGTCCAAGGCTGTCCTCTGTGCGGATTCCCCTTGGACAGATCGCCGAACAAGCCGTCTCGATGCTGGTCGAGCGGATTGAGCAAGAAGACGACGCAGAGATCGTCCCCCCACGCGTCGTCCGGATGGCGACCGAATTGGTCGTCCGGGAAACGAGCTAGCACGATCTTTCTGCGTTCTGTATTCACTCGCTGTTCACCCGGATTCCTGGAACATCTCTGCGCTGGCCGGTGATCTCCCACTGCTCGACCTGGCGGTCGAGCCGCCCCTCGATCGATCCATCCTCAGCAAAGCGGAGAACGAACGGAAAGAGTCCCCAATCCTGATGCACCGCGTAAAAGCGAATCGCCCCCGTATCACCCGGCTCCTGGCGAGCCGTTGCGATGCGGAAGCGGCGGTACTCATCTTCACGATCAAGAGCTCTGACCAAGAATTCGCCCGCAGGCAAACCACGGTGCGTGGAAATGGTCATCCGCCCCGCGTATTCGCGACCGTGCTGGTCGAGAACACTGATGTCGAAGAAACCAATCGGCAGGTCATCCGGATACTCCACACGAACACCGTCTCGAGCATCACGAAAAAGACGAGCGATCGGAACTGTTTCCGAGCGAGCCACAGGACCAGCGGCTCGGTTGCTCAGCATCGCAACCGACACATCGTCCTCGGGATACACAATGACCGCGCTCCCGGCTCCGATCTGCCCTCCGATCTGAACGCCATAAAAAACACCTTCGGTGTCCTCAGCAAGCCCCCAGCCCAGACCATACTCGTAAACCTCTCCAGAATTGGACACGGTCGGTGTCCAAAGGGAATCGCGAGCACTCCGGGATATCACAGAGTCTTCTGCAAGACCGTGGCCCAACCGCGCCAGGTCGGCCGCGGTACCGTTCATCCCTCCGCCCGCTGGTTTGTAGCTCAGGTTGGTGTGCGGCGCATTCGTCAGCCTGGCATCCGAAATCCCGTTCTCTCCATCAATGAAGTGATACACCGAGGAGCGGCTCGGCGTCACGCCCAGAACGCGGTCTGCACCGGTGCTTTCCATACCAGCCGGAATGAACACCCGCTCTGTGACCACGGCCATGAAATCCTGGCCGGTTACCTCTTCAATGATCGCACGCACCACGATGTACCCGAGCGTGGTGTAGGTGAATCGGGCTCCTGGATCGTGAACGAGCGGGTCATCTCGAAACATCTCTAACGCTTCTTCGACAGTATCGCGCTGCTTCGGAGAGAGGTCGTCACGTTCGAGCGCCGTGTAACTCCGGATGCCCGCAGTGTGCCCCATCAGCATCCTGACGGTGATGCCGGACCATTCTTCTGGACAATCAGAAAGCACCTCTTCGATCGGCTGGTCCAGATCGAGCAAACCATCGGCTTCGAGAGAGGCAACCGCGACACCCGTGATCGCCTTCGAGATGCTCGCGAAGCGAAACCGTGTCTCGGCCCTCGCGGGGGCTTGCTGTTCAAGATTTGCGTATCCAAACCCTTGCTGCCAGACGGTCCGACCATCGAGATTCACTGCAATACTCATGCCCGGCAACGAGGTTTCTTCTCGGAGCGTCATCACGATCCGCTGCGACATCTCGATCGCCGTGTCGTACCGGCTCGGCTCGACGCCTGAAACCAAAGGCGGAATGTCCTGGCTCACCACGGCAGATGCGAGCACGCCACTCGCGAGCATGAGCCATCTGGAATCAGTTTTCATTCGGGGAATCCTCCCATTCGATCTCCGCCCAGACCGGGTAATGATCGGATGGGTAACGCCCATCCTCGCTCCAATGATTGATGCCGCTATCAATCACACGCACACCGAAAGGAACGAGCACGGAGTCGATCATCCCTCCATTCGTTCCTCCCCTCCATGCATGAAAGGTGCCAACTTGCTCGGCTTCCGGATGAATCGCACGGAACGCGTGACGGAACGTCTTTCGCCCTTTGGCTTCTTGCGTGAACCATTTCATCGGCTCTGAGTTCTCGCCTGCATTGAAGTCGCCCATCAAGATGACGCGACTCGTTGATCCCGCGTGAGACTCGATGTGCTTCGAGATCAGCTTTGCAGACTCAAGGCGAGATTTTGCACCGACATGATCCCAATGTGTGTTGTAGACCCAGAACGAATCACGCGAATCCAGATCGACGAGTTCGGCCCAGGTGCAAATCCGTGTGATCACGTTGTCCCAGGAGACCGAAGCGACCTCATCAGGAGTGTCAGAAAGCCAGAACGTGGCCGCTTGCGCCACGGTAAATCGACTCCGGTCGTAGAGGATCGGGGCCACCTCACCGCTCAAGACACCATCGTCGCGCCCAACACCGACGGAGGCGAAACGCGGGTTCGCGTCAAGGATTTCGGTCAACTGATGGGAAAGCACTTCCTGCAAACCGATCACTTGCCAGTCCTGAGAGAGGATCTGATTGACCATCTCGCGACGGTGAGGCCACGCGTTGGGTCCATCACCGGGATGATCAAAGCGGATATTGAAGGTGAGAACCGATATTCGGCCCAGATCGTCCGATTCCGTGGCTCCGCCAGCCTTCTGGACAGGCCCAGAATGGACCAGAACGGCAAGAATGACCGCTCCGAGGACAAAGAATGCACAGGTGAATCGTTTTATGTGTGACAATTCTTTTTGCTCCTGAAAGCGGTTTCATTTATACTACACTCGTATTCGATGACACGCTTGCAATGGTGAAACAATCTACCTCAGTCGCCATGAACAAGGCCCAGATCTCAAAGCTCGTCGGCGCATGTGTCTTACTCGCTGTTAGCGTGATACTGATCCTGAGCGTTGTTACAGGAGACGACAAAGGTTCTGCTCCGAGCCGTGTCACGCTGATCAATGTGATCACGGGCGAAGTGGTCAAGATGCGTGCCTCCAAGATTGCCGGCTTCCCGGTCGTCGACGATGAGGGCAGGCCTTGCCTCTTCCCGGCTCAACGAAACGATGACGGTGAGTATGTCGTTCAGGCGCGATTCTTGACCGCCGACCGCTTCGAACAGTTTGATCAATTGGCCATCAACCCAGATACAGGCTCACTGCTCGAGTAGCTACCTGTTGAGAGGATGCCCAGAATGCTTGCTTCTTATCACGAAAAGGACAACGCCATGAACCTCACGCCCTCGATTCGTCAGGGGTTCACGCTGATCGAACTCCTTGTTGTTGTCGCGATCATCGGGCTGTTGATCGGCTTGCTGCTCCCCGCACTGGGACAGGCTCGCGGTGCCGCTCAATCGGCGGTTGATCAGGGACAACAACGACAGCTCGCCATCGGACAAGCCGCGTACAACGCTGACAACGATTCCTGGATCCCGGGCGTGAACACATCCGGGGTCGATATGGAGTTCCCGCAGTACGGCGAAGCGGGCCGCGGCGGCAGCCGGGATCGCATCGATGAAGATGATTACGCGAGTGTTGACTCGGCACGTCCGGTCTCCGCAACCGACTGGATCAGCCCTTCGATCGGTACCGAATTCCTTCCCGCCGGCCGGGAAGCTCGCTTCGTGTACATACTTGAACAATTCGCGGATCCGACACGACAGGAAACAGGGATTGCGTTCGACAACGGGCTCGGAGCGGGCGACATCCGTGAGTATCTGGGCGAGCAGGGAATCGACCAGGCGTTGATGCCGAGCTACTTCATGCCCAACGTGTTCCAGCTGTTCGGATCTGGCCGAGCTGGAGGTGATGAAGTGGTTGCCGCCGTGGGCGATGTTCGTGACAACGGGATCGGCCCTGTCGACCTGCCAAGCGGATACGTGCCCAAGAACGACCGCGTTGGGAACCCCGGGCTCAAGATTATGTGTGCCAACGGGACCCGCTTCATCGCGAGCGATGGCTCGTTGAGCTACAACGCGGACTTTGGTCGTGGAGCGGCAGTTGCGTATCGTGGCAGCGCCTTCACTGATATGCCCGGAGCGGCCGCAAGATCACACTCGTGGAGCGACGTTCGTGGCCCTGTCGATCGTCGCGAAGCGCTGACATACCGCCACAGCGATCGCATGAACGCGGCCTTCTGGGACGGATCGGTACGAACACTTACCAAGGATGAGTCCCGCGATCCGAAACTCTGGTATCCATCAAAGAGCATTTGGGCGACCTCAACCACCGCTCCTGACCCGAGTGACGACGGTATCAATATGGACGGGAACACCGCGGCGGCCCGGAGCCCGAACCGTGGAGCGGAAGCTTTCGGTTATACCCAAGGCGACAAGCTGCCCTGATAGACGCCCTGCTTCTCTATGTCCTTCCATCTCAGACCGTCATGCCTTCTTTTCCCCTGAGAAGGCGTGGCGGTTTGTCAATGAATGGGACGTTCGATCGCGTCAGGCAAGCTCGATCCGTTGGTCTTGATGACTTCTTGGTAGAACTCGTATGAATCCTTCGGAACGCGACACTGGGTTTCGTAGTCAACATAAACCAAGCCGAACCTCTTCGAGTATCCCTCGGCCCACTCGTAGTTGTCCATGATGGACCACTGGAAGTATCCGCGAACATCGATGCCTTCATCGATCGCGCGTTCGAGTGATTTGAGATAGCGGGTCAAGAAATCGATCCGATGATGATCGTGGACCTTGCCGTCGGTGTGGATCCAATCCATGCCGGCGCAGCCGTTCTCGGTGATGTACAACGGCATCCCGTATCGCTCAGCGAAGAAGCGTGGCCCCCAATAGAGCGCCTCGGGAGTCACTGGCCATCCCATCATTGTGCGTGGCTCACCGATGCGCCGCTTATTGAGCTCGAGTTTTTCTGGATCTGCAGACACGGGTGCCGATCCGAAGTAGATGTTCACTCCGTAAAAATCGAGCGGCTGGCTGATGAGTTCCATATCTCCGCTTTGGATCTCGACCATGTCGTTCCCAAAGTAGGCGATGCCGCTCTCTGGGTACTCGCCTTTGATGACCGCGTCGGAATACCAAGAGTTGTTGAAGTAGTACTGGGAAGTCACATCGCACTCGGTTGGAGGAAAATCGAACATCAGACGGCGTGCGGCTTCGATATCTTCCGGAGAATCGGTTTCTGGGATAAATGTCACACCGACCGGTGCCCATCCGATGGACGCGGTGGTCTTCGAAGCCGAACGGATCGCCTGAACCGCCTTGCCATGAGCCATCAGAACGTGATGGGTCGCCGCAACGACATCGTTCCGAGGACGAATGATGCCGGGCGCGTGTCCGCCG
>JBCDAP010000008.1:0-13096 GCA_039185335.1 Planctomycetota bacterium
CCGACGGCCTCTGCGCCATCTTCCCGCCGCTTGTCTACATCCAGGTCGCTTACCACGCGCTGGGTGAGCCGCGCGACCACTGGCTTCGCCAGCAGTGCGAACACGAGATCGAACGCTGGATCGTCGATGGGACCGATACCAACCCGCCCCACAAGCGGATCGCGCCGTGCTTCAGCCCCGTCTGGGACACCGGAATCGCGCTCTACGCCGTGACCGAGACAGGCGTCACAGCTTCCTCCGACGAACGGCTCGCCAAAACCTGCGACTGGCTCCGCGAACGCGAGGTCATGACCGTGGGCGACTGGGTTCACAACCTCCGCCCCGCCGACCGCACGCTCACTATGGGCCCAGGAGGCACCGACGCCGCGTGGGCATTTGAGTACCGCAACGAGTGGTCGCCCGACGTCGACGACACCGCGATGATCTGCAAATCGCTGTGGCGCGCCGGCGATCGCCCGGGCGAGAACGCCAACCGCGACGCCGCAAAGCGAGGTATCCGATGGATCCTCCGCATGCAGAACGACGACGGTGGCTTTGCCGCCTTCGACCGCACCAAGCACCGCAACTGGATGGAAGCGATTCCATTCGCCGACCACAACGCGATGCAGGATCCCTCCTGCGCCGACATCACCGGGCGCACACTCGAAGCCCTCATCACCTGCGGCGTCCCGCAAGATCACCCTGCCGTCAAGCGAGCCGTTCGCTACCTCCAACACGAGCAGTACGACTTCGGCGGATGGTGGGGACGCTGGGGCGTCAACTTCATCTACGGCACATGGCAAGCCGTCGGCGGGCTCGTTCACGCGGGTGAAGATCCGAAACAGCCTTACCTCCAACGCACAGCCGACTGGCTCCGCTCCATCCAGCAAGACGACGGCGGCTTCGGCGAGAACGCCAATTCCTACCTCTCGGGCGAAGGCGGCCGCAAGTGGATCGGAGTGGGCAAGACGACCGCTTCACAAACCGCATGGGCCGTCATGGCACTCATGTTCCTGGCGGGCGCCGAAGACCCTGCTGTCGAACGTGCCATCCACTTCCTCTGCAACAATCAGCTCAAGCATCCCGCGCCCGCCAACTTCCCAGAACATCCACTAGAAGAACCCGCCGGCTCGTGGCAAGAATCCGAATTCACCGGCGGAGGCTTCCCCAAAGTCTTCTACCTCCGCTACCACCTCTACCGACACTACTTCCCACAGATGGCACTCGCTCGCTACACAAACTTGGTCAGCGACAACTAACCCACGGTGCCAGAGCCCGGTGTTCGGTGCCACCCCGATGCAGCTTGCTGTGTCGTGCTAGCGCCGTCAACAAAGCACGACGCAGCAAGCTGCGTCGTGACACCACAACTCAATCACAGAGGGGGTGCGGGGGAAACTTCCCCCGCATCGGCTTTTGCATAAACTTTCTGCGTTTGAAAGCACGGATTTCCTTCACTGTCAGCTTGAACCATTCACCATTTGCGCGGAACGAATGAAACCGCCGTTGCAAGTATGCTTCAATCCCACTCGGATCATCGGTGCGAATCTGGTGGATGAGAGTTACTTCTTCGGGCAATTCAAGCCGGATTTCATTTCGGCGACGATCAACCGAATTTGTACGACCAATCTTGTAGTACTTTCCGGATTTCATCAGATATACCCAACCTTCAACATCAGTCGGTACATGCTCCGGTCCTTCTACAGTTTCGCTTTCTTTCGATTCAAACTTTAGTAACTCGACCCTGCATATCTCAGCGACAAGCTCATCGCCATGCTGTCGAGCAAAACTCTCTAGTTTACTCACCCACTCTCGTTTCCTGCCCAACCTTCCGATCGTGTTGTGGTGAGGAAATGTTGCTTCGTGCCTGGCTCGCATTCTGATCTCGTTGGAGACAGGAATTCTTCCAAGTTCTGTGACAAATCGAGACAACTCGCCGAGCACATCGTCGTCATCTCTTGCCTGCACGAGCTCATTGGGTTCATAGCCGGCCTCTACAAGTGCGTCTCCCCATCTCGCCCAGAATTCCCCAAGCCAATCCCCCTTTCGTATCCCGGTTTCTTGCTCAAACCGCCGCACTCCAAGAGGCTGACCACCATTGCGTTTCGCTGTGGTCTCAATTGCTTCAAGAATCTCCTGTTTCTCAATCATCACGCCCGTCCCCAAACAACTTCGCTGACTCCCGAACTTCTCCATCCACCATCTTCACCTCCGGCAGAGCCTGCGAACTCTTCGCCCCCGCGTCCTCGAACCGCTGCAACTGAGGCATCACGCGTGCGTCCACCGAACCGACCAGCTTGTTGTAATTCGATGCCGCCTGCGAGATCGAGCGTCCGACCGCGTTCATGTGCTCGAACGCCTTACCCATCCGCGCGTGCAGCTCGCGTCCGAGTTCGAAAAGTTCCTCTGCTTGGTCCGACAGATCTTTCTCGCGCCACCCCACCGCGACCGCACGGAGCAGGCCGATCAGTGTTGATGGGCTTGCGAGCAGGACGCCGTGCTCGCCCGCGAGCTCCAAGAGCTTCGGCTCTCGCTCCAAAGCCGCGTCGATGAACTGGTCGCCTGGGATAAACATCACGACGAAGTCGAAGGCTTCGTCCACGTTCGCCGCGTACTCCTTCTTCGAGAGCTTCTTTGCCTGATCCAAGACACCGCGTGCGAATCGGTCCATCTGCTCTGTTTGCTCGGACTCGTCCCGTGACTCGACCGCCTGCATGTACGGCTCGATATTCGCTTTCGCATCGACCACAATCGTGCGCCCGTTCGGCAGCTTCACCACAAGATCCGGGCGGAGCACATCACCCTCATCTGTGCGCACGCTGGTCTGCTCGTCAAAGTCGCAGTAATTCGTCATCCCCGCGAGCTCGACGACGCGTCGCAGCTGGATCTCGCCGTAGGCTCCTCGCACTTGGGGCTTCGAAAGCGCTTGCGTGAGGCGTCGGGCCTCTTCGCTGAGCGTGGCATTGCCTTCTCGCATCGCGCGGACCTGTTCGTGCAAACCGATCAAGCCTTCTCTTGTCTTTCCGAGTGTTTCTGCGACCGGCTTGACTAGCTCGTCGATCGCTTTGTGTCGTTTACCGAGTTCTTCCTTCGCCGCCTGCTCGTGCTTTGCAAATCGTTCGCCAGCGAGTTTCAGGAATTGATCGCCCGATTCCTTGAGCGCCTTCGCCGTGAGAGCCTCGAGCTTCTCCTGATACTGCTCGTTGATCGCCTTTACCCGCTGCTCGTCACGTTCAGATTGATCGCGGTTGTGCGATTCCAGGTCTCGCACTTTTTCCTCGTGGCGACGCTGCATCTCTTCCAAACGCGCGGAGATCGCCGCGCTGTCTCGCTCGACCTCAACCAACTGATCACGAACAGCGCGTAACTCTTCGGCTTCCCGCTCGGCATGCTCCGCTCTCTCCTTCGCACGCGCCGCGGCTTCGCCAAGCTTCCGCTGTCCTAGAAATGACCACACGAGCGTTCCCGCCAAACCCAGCGCAAGCAAAGACACAACGATCAGAGGGGTCATCATCCTCGCAGTCTACACCCGATCAATCACCAGACAAGGCCTCGATCGCGAGTTCGACCAAATCGAGCTCAACCGAAGCCGATCGGAGCTCTATGTGCGCACCATCGCGGAAATCCTCTCCCGCATCGTCGACCAGATCTCGCAGCGTCTCGATGACCTCGTCACGTTCGACCACACGAGCGTTCTCGACCGCGTCGGCATCGACCACCAAACCAACGTGGACCAGCCCCTCGGCCAGCGGAAGGAGCAAACTTACTTTGATCGTGATCCCGATCGAGGTTTCTGCCTCGATCGCACCGTCCTCAAGTATACGCACAGCGGTCACCTCGACCGCCTCCTTCTCATCCTGATCGACTCTTTCTTCGACGATGATCGGGAGCGTGTGCGACACCACCGAAGACTGAGCCACTCTTTGACTCTCTTCTTGTACTTGAATCTCTGTCTGGCGGATTTCTAGACGCGCTTCCATGCGAAACGCCAACCTCAATCGTTCCGTTCGCTCAGCTTGCTCAAAGGACTGCTGTTGAGACTGCGTTTGCTGTCGGTCCGCGAGTGCTTCCTGCGGACCGGGCTCCGACCGACTCGCAGTCATCAGCACCGCCAACCCGGTCTGCCCGGCAAACATCGCGTGGGCCTCGCGTGCCAACACCTCTGCATCAACGTCTAACGCTTGGATATTCATCGCGTGGAACATTTCCATCGGAGAAGCTACTTCTCGCCCCGCTCCAAGCTCGCGCGCGAGGTGCATCGCGATATGCCGAGAATCAAGACCGGGATTGCGTTCGACGCGTTCGACCAACGGCGACAGAGTATGGGCGCGCACAGCATCGAGCTCTTCTTCACTCACCGCGTGCTCACCCAGACCACTGATCACTGTCTGAGCCTGGGTGATCGCTTTCTCACCCTGCCCAGAAGGAACAATCATGGTGAATGTTGCGAGCGTTCCGAAGCCGGGCACATCAGCCACATTCGCTACAGGATCCACGATGGTGCGTACATCCGATTGAATCAAGCGTTCGCGAGCAAGGCCTGCCGCCATGTTCGAGAGCACCCAAACACTGTCGTCTTCGGCATGATCGATCGAGAAAATCAGCTCTACGGCATCAACGGGAAGGCCCTCTCGCTCCAGCACCGCAAGACCCGCCGGCGCAAACCGATCCTCTTCTTGAGCCTGCTCTTCTGCGAACTCATCAAGCAAGATGTTTTCCATGACATCTTCGGTCTGAGATGTCAAGAAAACAGAGCTCATCGCTTGCACAATCGCGGCAGGATCTCCCTGAGACACGACAGCGCACATCGCCAAACGATCGTGATAGCCCACTCGCTGCAAAAAGCTTTGAGCGAGATCGTCGTGCGCTTTGGAATTATCTCGGAGTTGCTCAACAGCGGCCCGAAGACGACCCGTTCCCACAAGCTGAGACGAAACCACATCGAGACGATCCAATCGCCCGCCATCGGGTGTGCCCACAACAATGCCATCGGCGTCGATGTCCCAACACGCATGGTCGAACTCGATCACGCAGCGTGCGGCATCAGCAAGATCTCCAAAGCCCTCCGCGGTTTCAACCTCGACGCCGCACACCCATTCGAGCCGATCGAGATGCATGTTGATCAGACACCCCTGAGCCAAGCCTGTCTGCTCGAGGGCCGCTCCAACCCGGGCCGCGAGCGTTCGGGAAGCCCCCGCCTCGTCCTCTCGCTCCAGCATCGGCCCGAGGCGGAGTTGGAGCGCGAAAGCATCGCCGCTTGCTAGAGCCTGGCGATCCATTGCTGCCAGCCTCACTCCGTCGCCAGCCTGGCGCGAATCGACGCGAACCTCCTGCGATTGCACAGAAACGCACGCCAGACCCATCGCAATGAACAGATTCCACAAACGCATGATCAACCTTGTACCGGCTTCCGTTTCGTGTGGTGCATCCGTCTACCCTACAGGGATGCAAGAAGAATCTGCTACCCATTCAAACTTCGAACAAAGAGTCCTCTCGCCCGCTGCTGGCTTGGCTGCTCTCTTCGTCGTGATCTCGATGTCGATCTGCCTTCTGACCGCGATTCTTACCGGGATGGGTATCGGTTGGATCGTTTGGGGGATGCTGTTCACTCCGGTGTTATCGCTCGCGGCAGCCATCCTGGGATACATCGGTCTGCGTCAGTGCCGGAAACCCAAGTACGCGGGGGCATCGCTCGCTCGCATCTCGTTGTTCGCTGGCGCGATACTCACCGCGTTGCAAGGTGCAACCGTGCTGACGTTTGTGGGCACGTTTGCGTCCCACAAATCCACACTCAGGCCGGCGATCGAGAGCATGCTCTCGGCGGCATCACAGGGCGATCTTCAAACCGCAGCCGCAACAATGACCCGCGCCGATGCTTCCGGCTCAGACGAGCAACGGATCGGCGCGTTTGTACGCATCCTCGAGTCAGAGATCGGTGCATTCCAGAAAGCCGAGTTCACCATCGCGTTCGCCATCGAATCTCGGCAGACCATCCAACGCCTCGCGCTCAACGCGACAGGCTCGGCAACAATGCCAACCGCACCTCCGCGCCCGATCCGAGCGGTCGGACTCTCGAACAACGCGATCCTATACATCACACTCGACGAGCAAGCACTCCAGAACGAGACGGTGACCGTGATGGACATGTTCGCGATCCTCCCGTCGGGGCGGATCGTGACCCTGCGTGAAAACGGGCCTTCTGCGGATGTGGTGCGTGCGTTGGGTGCGAATCCCGAACCCGCGTTGCCTGCAACACCCGACCCGTGACGCTCACGTCCGGATAGATGTGAAGAAGAAGATCGCGAGCGGCAACAGCAGCAGCGGCGGGATGAACACACCAAGCCAGACGGGAAGCCCTTCGAGTGACATGCTTGTCGAAGCCGCCGCGGCGGTCAGCCCAGCAAGGCCGACCGGTGCGGCTTTGAGCGCACTGCCGAGCATCGGTCTGGGCAGACGAACCAAGAAGAACGGCAACGCCGCGATGAGCGTAAAGATGTTCGAGAGGATCGCGGCGAACCGTCCCCATCGGATGCGATCGAGCTGTTTCTCCGCACGCCGATCGGTAGAACCCGAATGGAGCATGTGGGTCAGCTGAAAGAACCCGAGATTCGCGGCGAATCCCTGGAAGTGCCGAACCTTGAGCTGCGCGGGACTGAGCGTGGACGAAATGCGTTCGATCGGAACCTGCGTCTCGCCTGCGAAGGCCGGCGACGCAGGATCGACACTCGCCAAGCCGTTCCGCAAAGCCCAACCACCGCCGTCCCAAACCGCACCGTTCGCGGTGATCACTGTTTCGACGGTGCCTTGTTCATCTCGCTCGTAAACAACAACATCCTGCATGTACGCGCCCAGCTCGATTCCGTCTTCGCCGACCGCGTTGGGCTCGAACAAGCGAGCCGAGAAGAGGCGGCCGTCTCGATCGGGCGCCAGCGCCACGCGGAATCGTTCGACGTCACGCTCGCCCGCGTCGCCCGCATCTCGAACAAGCAGCGGTGCGACGCGCGGCAACACCACCTCTTGATTCACAAGCTGAATGCCAGAAAAGAACAGCGCGACCAACAAGAACGGGCGTGCCACACGAAAGAGCGAGATGCCCGAGGCAAGCAGGGCCACGAACTCACGATGCTTGACGAGTTGAGCGCAGGTAAAACCCATCGCCGCCACGAGCACCACCCCGTTCAAGTAATTGAACAGCTGGAGCAAGCGAGGACCCCAGATATCGATAATCGCGACAACGGTCGCGAGCACTGAGCGGACCCCGGAGACTTCATCCCCGTCTTCTGGCGTGAGACGCTCGGACGCAGCATTGGCAAAGTCGCCTAGGTTCGTGACGACATCGATCGACACCACAAACCCAAAGAGCAGAATCAGCAACGCCAAGACGTTAACCAAGTAAAGGCGTGCGATGTAATTGTGGATGGTCCTCATGCTTGCTCCTGGCTCTTTCCACCATAAACCAAGGTGAGGTGCGCTCGCCACACCACCCAGGCAGCCGCCACGCCGACCGCGATTCCTACGGCCGTGTCAGAGATGAAGTGAGCGCCGGCCTGAACGCGCATCATCGCGCACCCGAGTATCCCGAACACACACAAGATCGTGAGGCGAGGGTGGATGCGTGAGAGGGCAAACAGGGCGCCCGCCGCGACGCCGGCGTGCGAACTCGGCAAGCCAAGCCCGCTTGTGGTGAGTGCTTCCATGAGAGACGCCGCTTCACCCTGCGAGCCGTCGCTCCAAGGACGAAAAATGTATTCACCGTCATCTTCTGGCCTCTCTCGGCGGAGAACGATCTTGAGCCCCTCGGTGAACAAACCGCCTAGGACACCAGAGATGACCACGAGCGCCCCGCGCGAAAACGCGTCTTTCATGTGAAGGGCAGGTCGCTTGCCCCAATCCATCAAGACAAAGCACAACCCTACAACGCACCACGTGATCACCGAGCCCTGGATACGCAGCAAACGCTGCCAGTCGAGTTCGAAGGCGTTTTCTGCGCCGAAGAGATAACCGCGAAGTTGAGCTTGGCCCCAATCGTCGAGCGCATGCCCTCCGAGAGCGAAGAGCAGCAACGCCACACCCCAGGCGATCACGACTCCCCATCGGATTGGTCTCGAGTCACGCTTGGGGTCCGTAGTCATCATGGCACCCGCCTCTCAAGATCCGGGAATTGTGATGCACGGTACACCTGCGCAGCCTCATCGAGAATCGTCAAATCAAGATCGAACGTCTCGCGCCACGCCGCCGCATCCGAACCGACCAGGATGACCATAGCGCCCGCGAGCGGCTCGCGATCGAGGCGGGTGTCCTCAAAGTAATCGTACGAAGTCGCTCGGTCGCCAAGCCAAGCCGAGGCGCAGCTCACGACCGGCTGATCACGGAGTTCGTACGCCAGTGTCGCGGCGGTCTGGTACCGGTTCGCGATGATGAACGCGTTTGGGCTCTCGTCGCGTGCACGCTCGACCGCGGCAACGACTTCGGGCGACCCCGACGCGCGACGAACCATCGCCGAATCGGGAAGCAACGAAACCGAATTTGTTGCACCGATGATCGCGATCAAGGTAAGACCAACCATGGTCGCAGAACCGAAACCCAGAGACCAATGCCAAGCGATCTGTATGGGCGATTCGGGCGATCGACGGAGAATACCCTCACGAGTCGCCTTTCCGTTGGCAATCCAACGGACGCGCCGGGCACGGATGGAGCGCATGGCAACAGCCACTTCGCGAGCAGCAAGAGGAACCAGCGTGATATAGCCGGCGATCGGCCAGTTGGCCTCACCTGATGTAAAAATGGTCACGCCCAGATAGAAGATCAACACCGGAGCACCGAGAGCGAGCAGCAGCAGGTCGTCCCATTCGAATCGGCTTTTTCGAATGCGGCGAGCAATCGCCAACGCGATGACAAGAACCATCGGGCCGATGGTCACAAACTGAAGCCCAAGAAACTCCAAGGTCCAGAGCGGCGAGTACGCCTTTCCGCCACCTCGGTCATGCCCCGCATCGACCGCGAGATCACCACCAGCCACACCAAGGTGCCCGAGAAGATGAGAAACGGTCGGCCACGCGTGCATCTGGTTCCAGATGATGACGTCCGAGATCATGTACCCGAAGGCGATGATCGCGAGCAGCACATCTCCGACGCGAACACGCCCGCCAGCGCGCCGGATCACAAACCGATATAGCAAATAAATGACCAGGCCTGGGAGCATCAGTAAAATCGTGTACTTGAAGAGGAACCCGTAGCCGAGCGCCCACCCGAGCGCGATCGACAGGAGCGGAGCGCCCCGCCCCTCGCTCCATCGACGGTTCACCTCCAGCGCCAATAAACCGGCGATCGCCCAGCAAGCGAGGTAAGGACCATCGATGGTCATCACGACTGAGGTGACCCAATACGCCGGAATGGCAAGCGTGGCGAGCACCGCCGCGCTTGCCACACGGGCGCTGGCCTTCAAACGGTACGAAGTGATCGCAACCGTGATCACAAGCACCAAACCCGATAGAACCGCGGGCAAGCGGACGGCCCACGCTTCGTGACCCAGTATCGACGTGGCCGCTCCGATCGCCTGCGCGACACCCGGGCCTTTGGTGTAGAAGCTCAGCTCACCCGCACGCCGAGACCAATCCCAGTATTGCGCCTCGTCTGGTGTCAGCGTGATACCCGACGCCATCAACAGTACGACCTTGCCCAACGCAAGCACCACAGGCACGATGGCGAGCCAAAGGATCAGCAACTTTCGATCACGAACGCTCATGCTCAGTGCTTGGCCAGCTTGGAGTACTCGTACACGGTCAGGATCGCGATGCCCGCAACCGCTCCCCAGATCATGACGAGCCCGGGCATCCCGTGCTGGTGAGCAAGACCTTGCCCAGCACTGATCAGGATCACGACGCCCAAGGCAGGGAAGAACGAGAGGAGGTAAACAGGAACGGGCATCAGATCGGACCGGCGGAGCGCGATCCCCGCTGCAAGCAGCACCATGAAGAAGCTGCCGGCGGCCGTCGCGATCCGCTCGTGCTGCTTCGAAACAATCTCACGGCGGAGATCAAAGACATCGCCTTCGAGGCGGTCGGCACTCTCAACAAGACGCCCAATCCCCGATGCACGCGCTTCGTCGATGACCACACCCACGGGCTGATCAAGCGCACCCGACACGCCGTAACGTTCGTCGAGGAGGAGTTGGCCTCGAGAGAGCTTCATGAATTCTGCCTGCTCTCCTGCGCTCACGCCCGCCGCGACCGAAGGGGTTGTGTTGCGAACCTCCTCAAGATGAATGACAAACTCGGCTCGTGCATCTTCATCTCGCAGCCTCCGATCATGATCGGCGCCACTCGCGAGCACCAGAGTCGCCGACTGGGCGACATGGATCACTTCCCCATCGTCACGGTCATGAACAAGACGGATATCGCCGTATTCTGTGCTGGGCAGAATCTGCCACGTGGCTTCACCATTTTTCGCACCAACGTGCTCGATCCCGCCGGCGTACAGCGTGTACCGCTGCTCACCGACACGCTCAAGAACCACAAGCCCCGAGTCACGCAGAGAAGCATCGAGCACGCTCGCGGCCCGCTCTTGCAGAACCGCAAACGAGAGCCTGCGGGCCGATCGATCGATCGGCCCGATATCGCGCGGCTCGACCATCGCACGCCGCAAGGCCCTTGCGGTTTTGAATTTGGGATCATCGCGGAACGAACCCGGAATGATGATGCGCTTCGTGGTGCCGTCTTCCTGGTTCAGTTGGCCCTCCGGAAGCTCCGCTCCCGTCTTGCCATAGGTAAGCTGGATCATTGTTGACGCTTCACCGGGCACATCGAAGATGTAGAGATTGATCACATCCGTGGACACGAACCAGGGCATCTCACCCGAACCAAGACGATCCGCGGACTGAGCAACCACCACCTCTTCAAGGCGAATGTGCTGCTTGGGGAGCGGGTCGCCCGGCTTCGCGGCCTTCTCGGGCGGAGGGAGCTCGATCGAACGTTCGGCCCAGATGTCCAAACCCGAACCATCGATGGTGATCGTTTGGCCACGGTTGATCGGCGCGATGATCGCGCGAGTGATGTCGCGACGGATCAACTGTTCCGCCGACCGAAGAAACTCGGGCACCATCATCGTCAGCAGAGCATAGATGGCACCCGCGACCATCAGGCCAACGATCCCCGCCGGCACCAGGAGCGAACGATGGGAAACCCCCGCAGACATGGCCGCCTGCGCCTCGTTGTCCGCAGCAAAGCGGTGATACCCCAATGCTGAAGCGAATCCGGCGGCGAAGGGAAGCGCGAATTGCATCATCGGGATCGCGAGCAACGCCATCAAGAGCAGCATGTCGCCCAGATCGATTTTGCCATCCGCCAGGGGCTTGACCGAGGCCGCAAAGGCAATCAGGATGATTAAGCTCGCTGCGGTCAGCACAAGGGTGCGCAAGACATCGCCCAGCAGGACACGCCACAAGAGTCTGGGGATCGCAAAGAACGGGGACCTCATCTGCATATCCTCCCCGGCTGGGCCAAGATCAGCAACCGAAACGCCGTGAACCGTCCTCCCAATCACCCGTATCACCACCGGATCCTTGAGCCTCGAGGTTGACAGCATGCCCAAGACCATCACCACGACCGCCCTGCTCGTCCTGCTCCCATCCGCCGTGCTGGCCGAATCATGGTGCGAACGCGCCTGGGAGCGGACCAAGGACACCTTCTCGACCGCTCAGATCCATCTGGAGCAAGCCTTGGACCAAGGGCTCATTCACGCAGAATCGGCTTTCGAGCAAACCGTCGCCCGTGCACAAAGTACCGTCGAGAATGCCAAAGCCGAGGCCACCCAACGCCAAAGCGAAAACCTGGGCATCCGTTACTACGACGGTACCCAGGCGGAGTGGGTCACCGACATCCCCGAAAACACCGATAGAGCGGTCATCCTGATTCACGGACTCGACGAGGTGGGCAATATCTGGAACGAGATCTCTCCCCAACTCGATAGCCAGGGGCACACCACACTCCGCTTCAACTATCCCAACGATCAGCACCCCGCCGAAGCAGCCAGCACACTTCTTGATGAACTCACCGATCTCCACGCCGAGGGAATCAGGGAAGTTGCTCTGGTTGGCCATTCCATGGGCGGATTGGTCGCGCGCGATGCCGCGACACGCCCTACCGATCAGGCACTCCCCGAATTCACCCATGTCATTACCGTGGGCACGCCTGCCGGCGGTGCCAATCTCGCGCACGCCGCGGTGCTCTCGGATGTCAAAGAACATGCGTTCCGGATCGCCACCAACGGCCGCCTGCCGGACCTGGCCGATGTGCTCGCATACCAGGTCGACGGCTGCAACGAATCAGGCGAAGCGCTTCTCCCTGGCTCCGATTACCTAGCCGCTCTTGGTACTCGTGAATTCCACGAGAACACACGATCGACTGCGATCATCGGGCAATGGGCAAAGCCCATCGCCGACACAACGCAAAGCCTCGAGAACACCAAGATTGCGGATTGGATCGGCGAGCACCGCGTGCACGCATTCGCCGACAACGTCGAGAGTCTGACCCAAAGGTTCGGCGATGCCATCGTTTCGGTGAACTCAGCAGAATCATTCGAACCCGAGGACACCGTGATCGTGACTGCTCATCATCGGTCGCTGCTTGCGAACTTCGAACCTCTCACCAAAGCCCGTGAGATGGTCGGCCTTCAAACCGAGGAACCTCCCGCAATCGCAATCATTCTCGATCGGCTCGCGGACGAAAGGTCCGCCGACGAATGACCACCATCTCTATCGGGTTGGAGAAAGCCGAATTCGATCCGGCTGCATATCTGTACTTCGACGCATTGCACCAAAAGCTTGCGCCGTTTCTCGGCCAGTCGGAAGACGCGATCCCGATCCTGACTGCTTCATTCCGAGCATCGAATGTGATTGTTGCTCGACACGAAGGTGCGATCCTTGGACTCGCTGGCTATCAATGCAACAAAGAAGGCTTTATCGACCTAAACCTGCCCGCACTCTTCCGTCGCTACCCTCTCAGCGGAGTCATCCGTCTCGCAGGGCTTTGCCTGCTCGATCGTCATTGTCCGGCCGATGCCCTCCTGCTCGACGGAATCTGTGTCGCGCCAGAGGCACGAGGAAAAGGCATCGGGACAGCAC
>JBCDAP010000009.1:0-12685 GCA_039185335.1 Planctomycetota bacterium
CCGCTCATGACCACGATTGCCCCGACGAAACGTCGAGCGCTCCCCGCGACTCGCGAGTCTCTCACCCACAAATTCTTGATCGGCGGGCATGAGGGATATCTGACCGTAGGGCTGCACGAGGACGGCTCACCCGGCGAAATCTTCCTCAAAATGTCAAAGGAAGGCTCCACCCTGTCCGGCATGTGTCAGGCGTACTCCAGAGCCTTCTCTCTGTGCTTACAGTTCGGCCTCCCTCTTGAGCAGGCCGTCGCACGCTTCAAGGGCATGCGCTTCGAGCCCATGGGCCACACAGGTCACAAGGACATTCCCGAGGCGAGTTCGATCGTGGATTACATCGCACGGTTCCTCGAGATCGAGTTCGCCGAAAAATAACCCTCGCCGAGGCTACTCGTCACTCTTCCCAGATCACGATCGCGCTCTCGCGAGGAATCCACACAGATTTCCCATCAGTATTTCTGATGAGGATCCAGCCGCCTCTTCGTTCGATGATCGCGTGCTCCGTTGCTCCAGGAAGCGGCTTGTTGTACACCGCCTGGTAGGCCCTCTCGCCCGGACCTGTGTAAGCAACGACGTCATCCCGCAGAACAAGCTCACCCGCGTACTCGGTTGAGCTTGGGATCGAGGCGAGCGCGGTCGTCGCAGCGGTTGTCACCATGACGATGACGGCAACAAGAGCCACGATGCCACGCCCTCGGCAGAGTGCCAGCATGATCCACGAAGCGGTCCACGAAGCGGTGGCGACAGCAAAGAGAACCCACACCGGCAAGTCCGGCATCGGGATAGGCGGGGAGCCGGGCGGCGTGTAAGGCGCACGGCGTGCGGAAGCCAGATTCGCTGTGATCTGCGGCTGGTGACCTAAGAGACGCTGCGCTTTGCGGAGAGAGGCGATGGCCTGAGCGTTTCGTCCCATATGAAGATGAGCGATCGCGATGTTGTAATGCAACCAACCGAGATCGGGATTCGAACCGAGGAGCTGTTGTTGCTCGGTAATGGCTTGGTGAAAGAGCATGCTCGCGAGGGCTGGGTTCGAATCCAGCACCTCAACAGCCTTCTGATGGTCCGCGATAGCTTGCTCGAAGCGTTCGAGCTCGATCTCTGCACGAGCCGGAAACGCGACAGCAACAAGCAGAAGGAGGACGGCGAAGAAGAGTTTCGGGCTCATCGGCGAACCTCTTCGATCTCTTCCAGCCAATCGTTGCTGCGCTGGATCAGGTTCTCTGTTGATGAAGCCGAGGGGGCGTAGCGAGCGGCATCGGCTTCGACCAGAATGGCCGCCGCTCGATCCGCCAGCACGGGATCGATGGTCGTGATGACGTCTTTGGCTTCGGGCGTCGTGAGCGTTGCGGGGTCTCGCCGACTGAGTGCGCCCGCGTAAGCCAGAATCAAACGCGCGGGCTTCTCTTCAGGCGGGATCGTTTGATCACGCTGAACCGTGTTCGCGGCTTCTCGAGGAGCAATGTCCGGCTCCCTTCGTGTGCGCCCCGCAAAGAAGATGGCCAAGGCCAGTAGCGGGGGAATAGCGATCGCGGCAACGCTGAACGCACGCTCGAGAGAAGGTGATGCTTCGCTTCCTGCGAGGGCTTTTTCGGGATCCACGATGATGGGAGCCATCACGCCAGTGGGACGAGTGGTGGTTGGGATTGTGGCATCGTTGATCGTGCTGGATTCGCCGTCGCCATAGCCGAGAACTTTGGTCTGTTGGACAGACAGCGGGATAGGGAGCGTGCGATCGGTTTCGTAGGTGCCGTTTTCTGGATTGAAATAGGAGAGTTTGATGGGCGGGATCTCGTTGATGTCATCCCTCATGGCCCGGAGGGTGTACGTGAGTCGCATCGAGTCGGAGCGTGGGGTGATCCGTTCGATCTCGTCGGAGATGCGGAAATTGGCAGCGAACTCGGGATCACGTTCGAGCTCGAGGCGATCGATTCGCTGCGAGACGTACGGCCCAGTGATACGGACCCGGAGTTTGATGGGATCGCCAACCCGCGTTTCGTTGCTATCAGCATTCGCGAGGAGTTGATACTCGCCTACCAGACCTTTGAAGCCGGACGGCTCGTCCTTCGATGGCAGTTCGCGGATGGTAAGGATGCGCGAAGAAGTGATCGCGCCAACCTCATTGACAACTCTGAGCGAGCGAAGCGATCGGCGAACGAATGCAGAACGAAGCGTCGCGTCAAGATCGATACTGCCCGCTTCTTTCGGAATGATGACGGCCTTCGCTTCGAAACGCTGCCCACCGCTCCGTTGCGTGGGAATCTGATAGATCACGAATCGCTGTCCAAAAAGAAAGGCATGCTTGACCGCACGATTGTTCCCGTTTGACGCATCATCATCTTTGAGTACATCGAACGCTGACCCGGAATAGTCGATATCGAGTTCAAGATCCCGGATCTGGACTTCTTCTTCGGTTTCTACGACTAGGGTGACCGGGATCGCTTGGCCGACATACGCCGAGTCATCGTCAGTCCTGATGGTCAAAGAGATTCCTGCCGGCGTTGGCAATTCGTTCACGGTGATCACAGTTGCATCACTCGTGTAACGAGCACCATCAAGCACGACAGAAAAAGGAGGAATCGTGTGCGTTCCTGCCGACCTGGGCGTCAACGAATAAACCAGCGAGACCCTGTTCGTGCCATGCACAAGGCGGCCGTTCACGATGCTTGTCCGGCTGTCACGCATGATCTGAGGACCCGAGATAGAAAACGAGTCTGAGAGGTCGGGGAGCTGAACAGTCTGCTGGATATCGAGATCGTCAGGTGGGTTGTCAATGCGGACAACGATGTTGGTTCGCTCGATGGTGTTGATTTCTGTCGGGGCGATCTCGATGGTGGCCGTTGATTCTTCAGAAGATTGCGCATCGCACGCCACCACAGAAACCAACATCACAACAACAACCGAAATGAACTGTCGAACAAAGATCCGGCTCACCAATCCTTCTCCACTGGTTTCTTGCGCTTGAAGCCCGGGTTATAAAGTTCTCGGTTTTCGCAGTCTCTCTCGAGCAGCTCTTCATATAGCTGCTCGAGCGGGGTGAGCTCTTCATCTCGGGGCTCTTCGATGGGCATGCCTTCCCCATCGGTTGACGGATTTTCTGAGTCGCTTTCCTGCAGCCGTGCTTGGTCGCTTTCTTGGGTTTCGCCCTGCTCGTTGGTCTGTTCGTTTGTGTTGCCCTCTTGGGGTTCGGGCTGCGGCTGTCTTTGTTGTTCCTGAAGGATCTGTTCGACGGCTTTCTTGAGTTTGTCTGCCGCTTCGAGCTGCTGCTTGCTCGCTTTGTTCTGCTCGCCCTGTTCGAAGAGCTGCTCGGCCTTCTGCTGGGCGTCTTTAGCTTGCTGTGTGCTTTTTTGCGCCTGCTCGAGAACCTGACGCATCTCTTCTGTGGGCTTTGCGTTCGGATCGGATTTCATTCGCTCGATGGCTTCGAGGAGTTTCTCGGTCTGCTCACGCAAGCGTTGCTGGGCGTTCTTCGCGGCCTGCTGGCGCTTGGCCTCTTCAGTTTGTACCGACTGGTTTCCCGAGTTGCTCTGCTGCTTTTCTTCAGACTGATCCTGGCGTTGTCCGCCTTGTTGTTCTTCGCCTGACTCTGAGTCGTTGGGTGAATTCGACGCTTGGTCTTGTTGATCTGGCTGCTGCTGAGCGTTTTCTTGTTCTTGTCTTTGCTGTTGCTCGCTCTCGGCTTGATTCTTTTCCGCCTGCTGCTGTTGTTGCTGGGCCAGTTCCTGAGCTTGTTCAGCAGCATCTTTCAACTGGTCGAGAAGCTCCTTCAGTTCGTCGGCACGCTTCTCCTCCTCTTCGACACGCCGGCGCAGTTCGGAGATACGCTCGCGTGCGAGCTGCAATCCTTTGCGCGCATCCGTATCGTCGGGATCGATCGCGAGAGCCGCGTTGAACTGCTCGCCGGCAACGATCAGCTCACCCTCAAGATCTTCGGCATGATCGCGGAACTCGCCGAGCGGATCAGCCGGATCACCCAACCCCGCGGTCTCATCTAGCGAGAGAGCCTCCAGTTCTTCACGCCCTCGAGAAAACCCCTCGAGGTTGAGGAGGCCCGCGTTGTACGCGGCGTACTGAGCAATCAACTCCGCGAACTCCGTTGGGGTGTTCTCGCTCGCGAGCTCGGCGAAGGCCGAGCTCGCAGACTGTTGGCGATCAAGATCGGCGAGGGCAACAGCGCGGTTGTACCAAGCGGCACGTTCCGCATCGCTCAGATCGGCCAGGTTCGCGTCGTTGTCGTGCAGAGCTTCGCTGTAGTACTCAAGAGCGGCCGTAGCATCGCCCTGTTCCAGAGCCTCGTTCCCGAGGCGGATGAGCTCTTCGCTCGATTCTCCCAGAACAGGCGACGAGAGAACGATGGTGTAGAAAAAGGCCGCGGTGAGTCGCTGCATATGCCGTGTCATGCGGTCCTCCATCGTTTGCGTTCACCCATGGATGCATAAATAGAGAGCAGGGCGAGGGCGAGTCCGAGGAATGGCTGGAACCATTCATGAGGTTGTACGAGCCGCTCGGAGGAGAGTTGCTGCTGGCGTGCACTGCGAACCAGTTCTTGGTAGACATTGTCGAGCTCGATCGTGCCTGTCTTGACGTCGAAGTAACGTCCGCCCGTGATAGCAGCGATCTGGCGGAGCAGGTCGGCGTCGAGCTTCGACCGGATCACATCGCCCTGGTAACGCTGGGGTGTCGTGCGTCCGGTTTGGGAGACCTTCGGGATGGTGCTGCCGTTGCTGCTGTCGCCGATGCCGATGGTGATGATGCGGATGCCCCGATCGGCGGCTCCCTCCGCGGCCTGGAGCGGGTAGCTCCCGACAAGATCCTCGCCGTCGGTGATCAAGAAGAGATCACGGGAGCGAGGCGTGAGCACATCATCATCGTTGTCGTTGCCAGCAAGTGTGGCCGTGGCGAGTCGGATGGCGTCGCCGATGTTGGTGCCGCCCAGTCCGATGTCGGTTGGCGAGAGAGAATCGACAACAGACCGAGCGTAGGAGTAATCATTGGTTGGAGGACAGATGACTGTGGCTTCGCCCGCGAAAGCAACGATCGTGACACGGTCACCGCGCGCGGCACGGAGGACATCATCAATCCAGAGCTTGGCTTGGCCCAGGCGCGACGGGTTGAGGTCTTGCGCGAGCATCGAGCGAGAGATATCAACGACGAACGCGACGTCGCGGCCGACAGCCGGCACCTCGATCTCTTCGCCTTCGGTCTGTGGTCGTGCGAGGGCGATGCCGATGCAAGCGATCGCGATGCCCACGAGATTGGCACGGAGGAGACGACGCCAGAGGCTCGTGTTCGCGGCAAGGGCCTGGCGGAGCTCGAGCGAGAAGACTCTCGTCACGGCACGCAGACGCAGAAGCACCTCGATCATCAGGGCAATGGCTAACGCGGCAGCACCGGGAATGAGCCAGAGCCAGATCGGGTCCGCGAAACGAAAGCCTGTCGGTAGGTCGATCATGGGAGCCTCCTCAGCACGGTTGCGGAGAGGAGAACGCCCAGCAGAGCGCTGTATAAACCCCACCTTCCGAGATCCATAAAGGCTTCCTCATAGATCATGTGGGTGATTTCTTCGACGGCGGTCCGCTCGAGCTCATCGATTGCCTGGTAGGCCTCTTTGAGTGATTGCTCGTTGGTCGCACGCCAATAACGCCCATCGGTCTGGTTGGCGATGTGTCGGAGGAGTCGCTCGTCGGCGGCCCCGCTTCGCCCTCCCACGATGCCGATGGTGTAGACACGAACGCCTTCATCCGCGCAGAGCTTGGCGGCATTGGTGGCACGGAATTGCCCCGCGTTCTCTTCCCCGTCGGTGATGAGCACGATGACCTTGCTGGCGATTGTGAACTCTTCGGAGCCCGAGGATTCCGCGAGGCGTTTCTCGGCTTCATCGAGACGAGCGAGTGCGAGTGCGAGTGCGTCGCCGATCGCGGTGCCCGCCGCTTGGCGGTTGGTTTCGAGCTGAAGATTCTGAACCTGACCAACGAGCGGCTCATGCGTGCGCGAGAGCGGAGCGATGGTGTGCGCATAGCCCGCGAAAGCGACGCCACCGATGAGGTCATTGGGACGACCTTCGAGGCCGGTTTCTTCGTTGCCGAGAACAAAGTCGTTGACGACCCTCTTTACAACGTCAATGCGGCGCTCGAACTGGCCGCTGACGTTCATAGTGTTCCGCATAGAGTCGGAACGATCGCAGACGAGCATCATGGCGACGCCTTCGCGTGTGGAGCGGACTTCGCCTCGCCCGATCTGCGGGCGTGCTGCGGCGAATGTGAGCAGAACGAACGCGAGCACAAAGAGGGTTGCGGGGATCCAACGGAAGTATGAACGGACACCCGAGCCCGCGTGACGGAGATCCACGAACGCGCTAAAACGGACCGCTGGGCGGCGGACCAAGATCACGTGAAAGACAAGGATGGTTGGAAGAACGAAGAGCGCCAACAGAGCCTCTGGTGCAGCGATCATCAGTCCTTCGATGAAGAACGAAGCGTCGAAGCGAGTGTTCATGAGCGTGCCTCCTGATGCTCGGCGCGGAGGACTTTGCCGGACCGTGCGATGAGGATGGTTGCGGCCATGCTCTTGGTTTGGTTGATGAATGTGCGCGCCTTGGACTCGAGATCTTCGCAGGCGTCACGGTCGACATCTTCTGCGGCGAACTTCACGAAGTCGGCTGCGGAGAGCATGGCCGAGAGGGCTTTGGTGCCGGACTCGTCGAGTTTCTTCGCGGAACGGAGTTCGCCGAGGAGTTCGCTGGTGGTGCGTTCTGGGGCAGCGATGCCGAAGCGGTGATCGATGTACTGGCGGACGATCGATGTCGTCCGCTCCAAAAAGAGCTCGTACGAGCCCAGATCGAGGTAGCGGCGTTCGTCGAGCAGATCGAGTTGCTCGAGGGCGAACTCATGCGCGGGGCGCGACACGGGGCGTCGGCGTTGCTGGACATAAAAAAGCGTGCCAGCGAGCGTGCCAGCGGCGAGGACGATCAGGCCAGCGGCCGCGCCGGCGACAAGCCACCAGTTCGTGCGTTCGGGCGGAGAGAGGATGTCGCGGATGCCGGAGAGTTCTCTCGATTCGTCCTGCGCGAAAGCCGACACGATCTCGATTGTGATCGGAGGGACAGTGACTGTTCGTGGATCGTCTTCGCCTTGGATTGTGGCGCGGAAGGTCAGCGGTTCGAGCACGTACGAGCCTGGGAGAAACGGCTCGATGGTCCATGTGTTTTCTGCTTGGCTGGTGATGGACCAGTCGTTGGGTAAGAGCGTGTCGATCTCAAAGGGCTCTGGTTGTGCGCCGGGTTCGAGTTCGAAGTTGAGTGAGAGTTCGAAAGATTCACCAAGACGCAGGATAGATGGTGCGATAGAAACGCGCGCATCGAGGAATGGTTCGATTGGTGAAGAGATGGAAGAGGATTCGGCGTTAGTTGTGTTGTCGTTTGCTGTAGACGAGGCTTCGCGCTGGCCGCAAGAGGTGAGGGCGATGGCGGTGGTTGCGATGATGGGGGTGATGGAGTGTCTCATCGGCGTTGCTCCCGTTTGCGGAAGAGGAGCTGGAGCTGATGGACCGCGTCATCGTTGGTTCGGATAGTGGTGTGGTCAACGCCGAGCTTGCGGAGGTTGTTTGCCAGGTTGGCGGTGCGTTGTTCCGCGGCTCGGCGATGGCGGCGGCGGACGAAGAAGCCGCCCGTGTCGATGACGCGCCGTTTCCCGGTCTCGGCGTCAACGAGATCGACGAGCCCCAACGCCGGGAGGCTGTGCTCGGCTGGGTCGGACATCTCGAGCGCGACCACGTCGTGCTTAGATGACATCACGGCAAGCGGGCGGTGGTAAGACTCGTTGTCGACGAGGAAGTCCGAGACGAAGAAGACGACCGAGCGTCGGCGGAGGACTGTGGTGAGATGATCGATCGCGGATTCGAGCTTGGTGGCGCGGTGCTCGGGTTCGAACTCCAGGAGTTCGCGGATGAGGCGGAGCACATGGCGGCGTCCTTTGCGCGGCGGGACGAAGAGCTCGACGCGATCGGTGAAGATGGTGAGGCCGACCTTGTCGTTGTTGGTGGCGGCGACGAAGGCGAGGACGGCGCAGAGCTCAGCGGCCTTGCGGTTCTTGGAGCGATCGATCGTGCCGAACGTGCCCGATGCGGACAGATCGACCGCGAGCATGACGGTTAGTTCACGCTCTTCGACGAATCGTTTGATGTGCGGCTCGCCCGTGCGCGCGGTGACGTTCCAGTCGATGGAGCGGACGTCGTCACCTGGTTGGTAGAGGCGGACCTCGTCGAACTCCATGCCGCGGCCGCGGAAGGCGGAGGCAAACTCGCCCGAGAAGACCTCGGAGACTCGCCTCTTGGTGGCGAGTTCAAGGCGGCGGACTTGCTGCATGAGTTCTTCGTTGAGCATGGTCAAGAAGGCATCAGGGAGTGGGCATCAGGCATCAGGTTTCGAACGCAGCGTTTTACGGAACTGGCACGGCGTCGAGGATGCGTTGGACGATGGTCTCGGCGGTTTCGCCTTCGGCTTCGGCCTCGTAGCTCGGGATGACGCGGTGGCGGAGGACGTCCATCGAGACGGACTTCACGTCTTGGGGTGTGACGAAGCCTCGCGAGTCGAGGAAGGCGCGGGCACGTCCTGCAAGGGTCAGGGCGATGGTGGCGCGAGGGCTGGCGCCGAACTCGATGAGGCGATCGATGTCGATGCCGGCGTCTTTGGGGAAGCGTGTCGCATGGACGAGGTTGACGATGTAGTTGCGGACCTTGTCGTCGACGTAGATGCGGTCAACGGTTTCGCGAGCGCTCGCGATGTCGTCGAGCGTGGCGACGGGCTGGATGGGCGCGGGTCGCTCGGTGAAGGCCATTAGGTCGAGGACGGCCCGTTCATCTTCTTTGGTTGGATAGCCCACAGAGAGCTTGAGCATGAAGCGGTCGACCTGTGCTTCTGGGAGCGGGTAGGTGCCCTCTTGCTCGACGGGGTTCTGGGTGGCCATGACGAGGAAAGGTGCGGGGAGTGGGTAGGTCTCGTCGCCGATGGTGACCTGGCGTTCCTGCATGGCCTCGAGGAGGGCGGACTGGACCTTGGCGGGAGCTCGATTGATCTCGTCTGCGAGGATGAGGTTGGCGAAGATTGGACCCTTCTTGGGTTCGAAGGTGGATTCGCGCGGGTTGTAGATGAGGGTGCCGACGAGGTCGGCGGGGAGGAGGTCGGGGGTGAACTGGAGGCGGGCGAAGTCGGCGTTGAGGGCTTGGGCGAGGGTGGAGATGGTGAGCGTTTTCGCGAGGCCCGGGACGCCTTCGAGGAGGACGTGGCCGTTGGAGAGGAGGCCAAGGACGAGACCCTCGATCATGGGGCGTTGGCCGACGACCCGTTCGGCGACGGCGTCGATGAGACGGTGAGCCACCTGGGAGCGTTGGGAGGCCTCGGCGGTGATGGCCTGGACATCGACGGTTGGTGCTTGGTTGGTCATGGTGGTCATGCCCTAGATTACTCGTATCGCGGGTGGGGGATGCGTCGGATTCGAACTTTCTCGGGCATGTTCGTGATGTTTTCGTTGGAGTGGCACAGGGCGTGCGCGCATTTGCGTGAGTTGATTGTTTGAGTCTCACTCTGCTTGCGGGGGATGCAGGACCGCTCCCTCACGGTCGCGGCTCGTTGATTGGGGAATGCTAGACCGTTCACTTATGGCCGCAGTTCGTGAAATTGCGTTCCTTGGTTCATTGCAGCGATACGTGCGTTGCGTTTCATCATGTCGAGCTTGGCACGTTTCATAGCCGATCGCGTAAAGGCGGCTTGTCGGTCTTCTTCTGTCCAGCCCAGCACTTCGAGGAGATCGAAGGAAGAGCGTTTGGGTTGATAGTGTTCGTGCGCCTGGCCGATGTTCATTTCGTCGGTGCGTGGGGAGTTGTGTGGGCAGACTTCCTGGCAGATGTCGCAGCCGTAGATCCAATCTTGCATTGCGGTGTGGAAGTGCTCGGGGATGTCCGAGCGGTGTTCGATGGTGAGGTACGAGATGCACTTGGTGGCGTCGAGGGAGTAGGGGGTGAGTGCGTCGGTGGGGCAGGCGTCGATGCAGCGTGTGCATGTGCCGCAGTGGTCGGGGATTTGTGGTTGTTGTGCGTCGATGGGGAGTGTGGTGGCGATGCCGGCGAGGAAGAGGTATGAACCGAGGGTTGGGTTGATGAGGAGCGTGTTCTTGGCGACCCAGCCGAGCGCAGCGCGGGCAGCGTGTTCGCGTTCGAGGACGGGCGCGGTGTCGACGAAAGCGCGGAACTGGTGGCCGGGGTGTTCGGCGCGGAGTTCGTCGGCGAGGGCGTGCAGGCGTTTCTTGATCGACTTGTGGTAGTCATCGCCTCGGGCGTAGCGGGCGATGCGGCCTTTGGGGTTTGAGGTGGAGGCACTGGCAGGCGAGCTGCCAGTGGCACAATCTTGTTGGCTCGCGGCGCGCTTGTGTTGTGTTGGATCGGGTGGGTCGTTGCGCGTGGCGTATTGATCGGCGACCATGATGATCGACTGGCAGCCTTCGAGGAACTGGCGTGGGTCGAGACGGACCTCGACGTTGTTGGCGAGGTAGTTCATCTCGCCTTGTTTCGCATCGGTGAGCCAAGAACGGTACTGATCGGCGTAGTTGGAGGGTTCGGCGCGGCAGATGGAGGCGAGCGCGAAGTGGTATCGCTCGGTGGCGAGGTTGGTGATGGATTTGGCGAGCTCGTGCGTCACGTATGAAGCGTACGCGTTTGTGGTGTGGTTTGGCTTTGTCTTGCCGTTTGACGCGGTGGTGTGGTTTTTGGGGGAATTCGAATGGCGAATGTGGTTGCTGGCGTCGCGGGACCGCTCCCTTACGGTCGCGGCTCGTTGTTGAGGATGGATTGGGCGATGGAGGTGCCGGCGATGTAGCCGGTGGCCCAGGCCCATTGGAAGTTGAAGCCGCCGATGCGGCCGTCGACGTCGAGGATCTCGCCGACGATGGAGAGGTTGGGGTGGTGCTTGGAGGACATGGTCTTCAGGTCGATCTGATCGAGTGGGATGCCGCCGGCGGTTGTCTCGGCGAAGGTGAAGCCGCGGTGGCGGGAGACGTGGAGTTCGGTGGCGTCGAGGGCGTGGGCGAGACGTCGGCGTTCCTCGCGTGCGAGTTGGTGGGCTGGTGAGGTCGGTTCGATGCTGGCTTGCTGGCAGATGGCTCGTGCGAGGCGCTCGGGTAGGTGCTCTCGGAGGAAGGCGAGCGGCGTGCGTTTTTTGAGATCGAGCAGAGCGCGGTCGATGGATTCGAAGCTGTGATCGGGGAGCCAGCGAGCGATGAGTTGGGTGTTGGCAGTGTCGGCGAGGGCGTCGAAGTAGTAGCGCGAGATGTCCATGGCGGCGGGCCCTGAGATACCAAAGTGGGTGCAGAGTGTGTCGTTGGTGAAGGATGCGAGGCGTTTGCCTGTGGAGGATCGGACTTCGAGTGTGACGCGGGCGGCGGTGCCGGAGAGCTCGGTGATCCAGTGGGAGGGTTGGGCGAGGACGATCGGGACGAGCGCGGGGAAGATGCGGGCGGTGGTGGTGTGTCCGAGTTGTTTGGCGAAGGAGTAGCCCAAACCGTCAGAGCCGGTTTTGGGGAGGGCCTTGCCGCCGGTGGCGAGGACGAGGTGTGTGGCTGTGATGGTGTCGTCGGAGTCTTCTTCGTGGAGGGCGAAGTGGCTGTCGTTGTGTTCGATGGAGGCGACGCGCCAGGGGTAGATGAGTTCGACGTCGGCGTTTCGAGCGGCGTTGAGGAGGGCATCGAGGACGGTGCGTGCTTTGTCGGTGGTGGGGAAGAGCTTGCCGGTGGGTTCGCGTTTGAGTTCGACGCCCAATTCGCTGAAGAAGTTGGTGGTGTCGCGGACTGTGAAGCGTCGGAGGACGGTGCGTATGGCTTTGGTGGTTGAGCCTGCGTAGGCGGTTTCGTCGACGGCGTGGTGTGTGACGTTGCAGCGTCCGCCGCCGGCGACGAGGATTTTGGCACCGAGTTTCTTGGCTCCGTCGATCGCGAGGACGCGAGTGGTATGGTCGTTGGCTGCACGGAGTGTGCGGGTGGCGTGGATGGCGGTCATGAGGCCCGCGGCACCCACGCCGACGATGGCGATGGTGGGAGAGTTGTGTTGATAGCGGGACATTTGGGGAGAGGGTAGCTCACATCGATACCCATTCGTTTTGCGGAATTGAAGATGGGATGTGGTTGGCGGTGGTTTCGCGGAGGCGGGACGCCTCCGCCACCGATGTTTGTTTTTCTGCTGCTGGTTATTGGCTTGTTTCGCATGGTTACTTTGTGGAATGGGTAGGGTGTGGGCATGGCGAAGAGTGATAGTGATGCGGGTGGTGGCTTCTTCTATGGGTGGGTGGTGCTGGGGATCGCGACACTTGCGACCGTGGCGACCTCGCCCGGGCAGTCGTACTTGGTTGGCGTTTTTAACGAGCCGATCGGTCGGGCGGTCGGGATCGAGGAGAAGCAGATCACTCTGGCTTACGGGATTGCCACGGCGTGCGCTGCGTTGCCTTTGTTGTTGGTTGGGCGGCTTGCGGATCGGTTTGGGCCGAAGGCGGTCATGATCGGATCATCGATCGGGCTCGGTATTGGGTGCTTTGCGATCGGGTTTGTGGAGGGGGTTTGGTCGCTCGGGGTGGCGTACTTCTTTATCCGGTTCATGGGTCAAGGGGCGCTCGGGCTCTCGGCGTCGCACTCGACGGCGATGTGGTTCGAGA
>JBCDAP010000010.1:0-12319 GCA_039185335.1 Planctomycetota bacterium
GTTCGGGTATGGCTTGAGCTACACGACTTTCGCGTTCGATGCGCTCGAGGTGATCGCGACAAACGGCAACACCGATGTCACGGTCCGCTGCCGCGTGACCAACACCGGCGATCGACGCGGCGCGGAAGTCGCCCAGTTGTACATCGGGCAGCCGGAATCGCTCGCGGACACCCCGGTGCGGGAGCTGGCGGGCTTCGAGCGCGTCGAACTCGATCCGGGCGAGAGCCGTGTGATCGAGTTTAGGATCAGATCGAACGATCTCCGGACGTTCGATGCCGGCGCAGGGGCGTGGCGGATCGAGCCGGGCGAGTACTCGGTCTCGGTCGGTTCGTCGAGCCGCTCACTGCCGCTGCGCAGCACATTCCGCATCGATGTGGATCCCTCGCCCGCGCGGGCGGAGGTCCGCGAGCCCTGACCAATCGAACACAACCGGTCGAACGGTTCAGTCGGACTCGTTCGAGGCTGCCTCGATCGCCTCGTGCATGGCTTCGGCGAAACGGCGCCCGAGGTCGAGGTAGCCCGCCGAGTCGTAGTGGAACGGGTCGCTGTAGTCGTACCCATCGGTCGACGTGACAAGATCCACGCCAGCATCGTCGGCTGCCACATGCTCTTGGGCGGCGCGCACGGTGTCGCCGAACGCCCAGACCCGCTCGGTGCCCTCGCGCACGCCCCGGTCGCTGATCCGCCCGATCACAACCGGTAAGTCCACGACCCCGACCGCCTCGCGCCGTAAAGCGATCAGTTCGGCGAGGTTTTTATGATACGCGTCCGCGGCTTCCCGCACGGTCGCGTCGGTCTCTCCCTGCATCCATACGATGCCCGCCGGCACGAGTGTGTCGGCTTCGCCGTCCCCGTCGATGTCGGTGACCTGCAAGGCGCGCCGGAGCGTGGCGAGGGCGTGGTCATACTGGTTCATACGGCGTAGTCCGCCCATCTCGCGATCGTCTTCCGGATCCCAGGTGCCCCACGGCTCGGCGCCCCGGACGTCCAGGCTCGATCCGCCTCTGCTGTATTTGACGATCGCGAAGCCCTCATCGGGCCTTAGTTCGTTCATGCGCCAGGCGAACATCAGCTCAGGCCCGAAGTGATTATCGATGTAGTTGGTTCTTCCGTCAGTCCGGAACCCGGATCCAAACCCAGGCGTGAGTTGCGTCCAAGCACCAACACCATCGGGTACGTCTCCGTCCGCGCGGGTTTGCCCACAGTAGATAAAGCAGCGTGGTACAGGCCCTCGCAAGCTTGGGCTAAGCTCTGCGACCGTTCCGTAGCCCTCCATGTTTGATTGGCCCGCAAGAACAAAGAGCCTGTAATCCGCTCCGGCGGATGGCTGCTCGATACCGCAAGCAATAACAAAAATGATCGTGAGAATTACTTGTCGCATTCGTAGCGTTCCGGTTCGATCTGTGCTGCATATGACTACAAGAAAACGTCTTTCGATTCTGGCCTGCCTCCATGGTTGAGACCAGTAACCATGGTACTCCAGGATCCGTTCCCCGTGCCACCAGAGGCTCCGAGCGGGGTTGTGTGACATCGGGGGGCCAGGAGATTGTTGTGCTTCGCCAGCGGCGCTTGCTACGCCGCTGAACGATGCTTCGGCCTCACCCTGATCACCGGATAGAACAATCCAGGATCGCCACCAATATGTTGTCGTGTAATCGTGATGCTGGGTTCGAGTTCACGTCCTTTCGGATATCGAGCTGGCTTGACGACTGCTGCTCCATTTTCCGCCTCGTTTGGCGTCAGTGTACCGAGAGCTGCGTGCGGCCGGTAGCGGTTATGCCATATGGCGTATGCATCCAGCCGCTTCTGGATCGCGCCGAGCTTGGGCGGAACGAGCGAGACCCGCCACCAGCGTTTCAGACTCCAGAACACCCTCTCCACTTTGGCGTTGAACTGTCACACCCGCAGAGGACTCCGAGCATGCTTGACACCCCGCTGGATCATCGCCGAGTGAAACGTATTCTGAAACTGAAAACCGCGGTCGGTGATAATGAAACGAGGAGTGCTGTTCGTGCGAGCCGCGTCATCGATGATTTCCACCAGCGCATGTGCACTTGGCGAACATCGGTATGCGCGCAACCCAACGATCTTTCTGCTGTAGCCGTCGATGATCGTAGCAAGCTCGATTCGCTCCCAGAGCACACGGACCGAAGTCAGATCCAAGTGCCAGACATAGTGCGCACGGCGCGGCCGGCGAAGATAATCAAGTGCGGTCCTTGGCTCCCAGATTCGCGGACCGACTGCAACTCACGCAGATCTCAGTGGTTGCTCTTCGAGAATCCGTCTCACCGATGCGCGGCTGATCTGGATCCCGGATCGCATAATGTGCCGGGCAATCGTTCATGTCCCGAAGTCGCGTTCCGGACACAGCCTGTGGATCTCGTGGACGAGCCATCGCACACTTTCATGAAGCTTTTTCCACGGCGGCTCCCCCACTGTTCGCTCGGTGTTGCGTTTGTGCCGAAGCGCACGTTTCCAGTTCCGGATTGTGTTGGCATGAACAACGAAATGAGCAGCGGCTTCCTTCGTCGACCAGCCTCGGAGCCGCATCAGCTGGAGGATCTCGGCCCGTTCTTTGGGCGCGTAGTGAGGACGCGTCTTCGGAGTCCGGCCTTGCCGCTGGCTCCGGAACATCGCCAACTCACGCTCGAGCAGCACGGCATCAGAGTATGCGTGATCTCGTTGAGCTAGGACGCGGACCATTGGCGATGGGTGGCCGAGTGCTCGGGCTCGAGCCGTGACGTATCCGCGCACGAACAGGGTCGAAACGGCATACACAGCAGGCCAAATGGAGCTCATATCTTGATCTCGCATCCTTCAGCCTCCGATGTCCATGCTCCCCGGCCTGAATTTCGGTAAGGTACGACCTGTGAAAGGCTGACTGCCCAACGCGCTCGCTAGTCCTTGGACAAGAAGGACACTCAAACTGGCCGTTGGGACCCACAACAATCTCCTGGCCCACCGCGGTAGGGCCTCGGGAGCGAGGATCAGGCCAGAACTCAACCCATCTTCACTCTGATTGCTGCATGACGGGGCTCACGCCGCTGGAAGCATGCAGCGCACGAGAGACTGTCTGGCATATGGGAGATCGCCCCCCGCTTCATTTGCAAGAACGCCCCTCACGGTCTGTGGTGGGCGTTTTTTCATGGTCACGCTTGGCGCAGCCCCAAAACAGCCCCATCTACAGCCCCATTTGCCCTCTCCGCTGCACGCCTATCGCAGATCCGCCTCGGCGTGCTGGAGTAGCTTGTTCAAGTCTGCGACTCTTGGGATGTCCCACACTGAATCTCACAGGTGAAACACGGCTGCGTTGGTGTGCTTGCGATGCGTCGATAGCTCGCTCACTACCACCCAGGGGATCTTCGCTACGCGGAGCGCATTGAAGTCGTTATCAAACAGGAGCCCAGCAAGGAAGTCGAACTGCTGATCCTCACTTGATCGACCTAATCGGCAACCCGGACAAACTCAGGCGGCACAAAATCGGTTAGCCATACGTCGTTCTCGGTGACAAAGAACTGGTGGCCAATGCGATGCATCCTCAACGCACTGATCTGCAGCAACGCAGGCTGCCCACGTCGACGAGCAACTTCGAGCATGAGGTCGCGATCCGTCGACATATGTACGTGGTGTCTGCGTCGTTTCTCGAGCCCAGACGCGAGAATGGACTCGACGCTGGCACTAGGCGTGCCGTGGAACAGCACGTCCGGTGGCACAACTGGTTTGTATCCAAGATTGACTTCGATGGAGTGTCCCTGTCGGGCCCGCAGGAGCGATCGATCGGAATTGAACTCGAAGCGCTGCTTGGGGTTTGTCTCGACCACCTCTGTCAACATGGCTAGTGATATCGACAGCCCATGTAAAGCAAGCCCATCAAGGAGCTGCTCGATCTCGACCCAGCCTGCATCGTCCAGCTGCACCCCGATTGAGTCGGGCCGATGCCGGAGCACGTAGCTCAGGCGTTTACTGATACCTGTGCGTTCGTCATTGTTCATGGCTGTGTGCCTCAAGGAGCGACAATCCCGTGAGTACTTTGCTGTCAACCTGAATGCCGAGCCTCATTCTCTCGGCTAGCCAAGCGTGGACTTGAGACAGCAGTACTGTGTGGACGGTGATTTGCTCATTGCCAACGCCTCCGCCATCGGTCTCGCGTTGAACATCTTCGGCCAAGTAGAAATCGACAGCCTCATCAGTCAATCCTGCTGAGCTCACGAAACGCCCAGCGTGCTTCAGAACAGCGGCTGCGAATCCAGCTTCTTCGAGTAGCTCACGCTGCGCTGCTTCGATTGCATCCTCGCTCTGGGCCAGCGGATCATCTCCAACCAACCCAGCGGGGATCTCAATGACTGGCCCGCCAACAGGTGGCCGATGCTGCTCGACGAGCACAATCTCACCCTGATCGGTAACAGCGACCACAGCAACCACTCCGGTGGCATTTGTTCTCGTGGCGTACTCCCACCCGTCTCGAGAGACGAGGGATAAGAACCGCCCTGTGGCGAGCGTTGTCGGATCACTCATGAGACGGGGCTCCATCAGGAAAGAGGTGAAGCAACGGAGTTGCTGATGAGCCACCCTCGATTCGCACCAGTCGGTCAGGTGACTGGAAGCTTGCCACGAGATACTGCGTCAGGTCGACCTGAAGCCCAGCGATCGACTCGAGGAATGCCATTCGTTCCTCCGCTTTCGCCTTGAGCAGCTCTATCTCGACCTGGTGTTCTGTTCGTGCCGCGTCTGCCTGCTGCTGAACTTCCTCACGTCGTTGCCGGATCTGCTCTTCGTGTGTTGCACGTGCGATACCGCGTTCATGCTCGGCTTGCTGTTGCTCTATCTCGCGACGCGTTCTCGCACGCGCCGCTTCTCGATCCAGCTTGACGTCTTCGAGTTCTTGGGCTTGATCCTGTGTCTCGCGGTCCAACTGCAATGCCGTCCGAGACTCAATGGCTTCGTCGTGCATGGCCTGCAGCCTGTCTCCGGCCTCGTAACCTCGATAGACCACCTTTGAGATCCGATACCCAATGCTCTCAGCCCGAGCCGTCAGATTCTCGTAGCTGGAGAGTTCGCTGAGCATCTCTGTATCACGCTTGAGCTCTTGGAAAGACCTGGAAGCCGCAAGTTCCACAAGGTCGGAGCTGATCGCATTGCAGAAGTCGGCGATCGGGTCGTGGGTTCGGTCGAGCATCGTGTCGATGTCAGTGAGCTCGAAGAAGACCATCACTTGTAGTGTGAGCAGAGCATCATCGCTCGTCCGCACATCAGGCACGTAGACATACGTCTGATCCGGGATGACGCGAAGCTTCGTGAATTTCAGTGCGTGTGGTTCCTTCAGGCGCTTGTTGATGGTGGAGGTACCGTGCCAACTGAACTCGTGGACCCATTCGCCCGGTTGCGGTACATAGATCAAGGGACCATTGAGGACCCGCCGCTTGACTGTCCCGTTCTCGTCCCGGCTGTACACAACCAGTGCCTCGTGTGAGTCAAGAGCCGTCGCCCGCGCGACCTGGACATCAATGTGGTCAACGGGATGTTCCCACAGCTCTGCAGGTCCGGCGATGTGCTCCACGTGACCGTCACGGTTATGTACCACCAAGAACTGTCCGAGCTCAACGGAATGACGCTTGGTGGGCTCCGCGTGCTCACGGAAGGTCCAGATCCGTCGCGGCCCATCTACAAAGCGGAATCGACCGTCGCGGGACCAGAGGGAGAGCCGATCTCCCTGCCGGATGGTGTGCAGACTCAGCATTGGTTGGTCTCCTCGACGCGCTTGATATGGACGCCGTGATCACACAGCTCAGCGACTGCTGCATCAACATCGCCTGGGTTCAGGTTGACCCCGCGGCTTCCATCCAGCAGAAGGGTGGTGTTGAAGCCTTCCGCGGCGGCATCGAGAGCCGTGAACTTCACGCAATAGTCGGTCGCAAGCCCGAGCACGGTGACGGAGGTGACACCCTGATCGCGGAGAAACTCGGCGAGACCAGTGGAGTGACGGCGACCGTTGTCGAAGAACCCGCTGTAGCTGTCGACCATGGGGTCTCCACCCTTGGGGAACACACGATCGATTAAGTCGGTCCGGAGCGCTTCGGGAAACGCCACGCCCGGCGTGTCAGCAACGCAGTGATCAGACCACAGGACCTGGTCGAGCCCATCGAGCTCGATGACGCTACCAATATCAGCGTTCTCGTGCTGGCTCGCGAACGAACCGTGATTCCTTGGGTGGCGGTCCTGAGTCGCCACGACGATCGAGCCAGACCTCTTCGCATTCTCCATTGCTGCGTTCGCTATCGGAATGACAGCTTGCCCATCAGGAACAGCGAGGGAGCCACCTGGCAGGAAGTCGTTCTGGACGTCTACGACAATCAAGGCGTTCATCTGCAACCGCCTCCTTCACTTGTACGGCGGAGCTATCCGCCGAAAGCCATGGGCAAGAACCAGTGGAATGAAGAGGAGATTCCGGATCAGCAGTCTGACCCACGGCAACCTCGCAGGTTGTGTCACAGCCCCGGTCATCCATGCAACTCCGCATGGCCATTCGGCAAGACTGTCGAGCCATTCGGTTGGGATGCTTGTAGACCCGGTGCCCGCACCGGCAACCCCGCCCGCGATCGCAGCAACCGTGTCTGTATCACCACCACAGCAAACCGACGATTCAACGACAGTCCTGAAGTCGCCAGGTGAAGCAAGCCAGCAATACAGCGCGACCGGAACGACGTGATTGACGTATCCAGACACTCCGCGAGCTTGTCCGATCGCTGCGGCGAAGTCAGCCGGGCTCGCGCGAGACTCGAGCATCCTGCTTGCGGTGAGGAGATGCCCCTTCAGCTCATCTTCGAGCAGATGGTCGACGTGATCGATAATGCGAATCGGAACTTTGGCTGGATCATCGATTTGTCCTCCATGCTGTGCTGAGATCTTTGCTGCGAATGCCACGCATAGCGCTCCGCACTCGGCACGAGGATCGCGGTGCGTAATCCGGGATGCGATATGAACATGTTCACGTATGACGGAGTCGTCTTCCAAGCAGACGCCAATGATCGCGGACCGCATAGCAGGTCCTGCACCGGCGCTCCAGACTCCACTGCGTCGACTCGATATGCCTAGCCAAAGTTTTGCACAAGCCCGGAGCGTTGCGAAACCAATGCCTGCAGGGAGCCGCACGAGCCACCAGCGGAATGACCATGCAAGCCGCTGTTCGAACCGAGTCGTGCTTCCTTTGGCTTCATGAATCGCAAGCAACGTGAGGATTGTGTGCTCTGTATCATCACTGCAGAATCCACGGCCAAGTAGCAATTGCTGCGATAAGGGGGGCTCACCGAACAGTGCCGACCCGCGGATTCGAGACAGGCCTTCGCGAGGCAGTCCGATCGAGTCTCCGGCTGCAGTGCCCAGGAGACAGCCCAAGATGGCGGATTGGCTGCCCATTGCTTCACACCTCGAAGTTGAAACCCTGCTTGAGCATGCGGTCGTACGCCCGCTTATCGAAGCCGTACAAGCGTGCGGCGCGGTGCGCAACGTCTTTCTCAACTTCTCCGGTGTCCTTGAGGATCTCCATCGCAAGGATCTTCTTGCGGAAGTTCCGCTTGTCGACATCACGATCGAGGACGATTTCGTACACACGCTGCAGTTGAGTCAGCGTGAAACGATCCGGGAGCAGTTCAAATCCAATGGGCTGGTACCGGAGCTTGCCACGGAGACGTTCGATCGCGGCATCGAGAATCACCGCATGATCGAAGGGGAGCTCGGGCAAGTCGCCGAGGGCGAACCATGCGGCGTTGCTTGCATCCGTCCGAGCGTCGACGTTGTGCCCAATCAGGTTTGTGAGGGCGAAATAGGCGACCGACACCACACGTTCGCGAGGGTCGCGTTCTACATCGCCGAACGTGTAGAGCTGCTCGAGGAAGACGCCTCGAATGCCAGTTTCCTCTTCAAGTTCTCGGCGTGCCGCCGATTCCAGCGATTCATCGACCCGTACGAATCCACCAGGAACGGCCCACATGCCTTTGAAAGGGTCAGTTCCTCTCTGGATCAGCATCACCTTCAGGTCGTCTTCATCAACTCCGAAGACGACGCAGTCGACGGTCAGGGCGGGGCGGGCGAACTCGTAGGTGAAAGACATGGCGACCTTCCGTGTATCTGATACACTTAGTATCGTGTACAAACAACACTAAGTCAAGCTGGCATGCCAAAGTTCTTCAGAATGGCCCCTCATGACGCTGAATCGTCGATCAGGCCACGCATCTCGCGGTGAAACCCGCCTGACAGGATTGGGAACCGACACCAGGTCTTTGGATCCAGGTTTCGGTCATCGAGATGGAATGCCGGTGCGTATCGCTCCCGCTTCCATTGGTTCCTGGACCACAGCCCGTAGAAACGGTCGAGCCAATGCCGCACCTGCTCGGCGGGATAGTCAGTGAACTCTGTAGTTACCTCTTCGAGCACTCGTTTTGCGGGCAGCTTCCGCCCAATGACCGCCTCTTCGATGGCATCGAGAACGGGGTATGGCATCAGGTCGTTTTCGTCGGTCTGCGATTGATCGATCGGCCTGAGCTCGGCTGTCGGAACAAGAGCGTTCACAACGGCAAGCTCAGATATCCGCTTTCCACCGATCGGGCCCGTCGATGCCATCCAAGCGAGCCACCGTCGCAGGAACGCCTTGTCGATCCCAGCGATCGGAGCGAGGCCGCCAGAGGTATCGCCATCCATCGTCGCGTAGCCAACAGCGGCCTCTGAGCGGTTGCTCGTCGTCAGTAGAAGCTTGTTCTCAATGTTTGCGAACATCCAGATCCCTGGCGAACGAACTCGGGCCTGGATGTTCTGGAGCGTGATGTCATCGGTCTCCCACGAGAGTGGAAGCCCGATCGCGCCTTCGATCAGTGTCGTGTACCCCTGAGTAATCGAGTCCACGTCGAGCTCATGATGGGTTGCTCCGATGGATTCCGCGAGACTCCGAGCCGCGGACCTGGTTTCGACCGAGCTATTTCGTGTCGACTGGTACGCGGTCGTCAGTATGGCCGCCGCGAGTGCTTCGGGAGTATTTGCGTGCCCAATTCTCAACTGCGACGCGAGCGAGTTAAGGCCGATCTCGCGACCAGCAAGATCGATCATCGTTCCAATGAGCGCGACAACAGCGGCCGAGTCTGCTCCTCCACTGAGTGATACGACAAATCCCTGGGACCCTGACTTTCTCGCGTAGTCGCGCAGGCCGAGGCAGACTGCTCGCGTGAACTCGTCCTCTTGACCCAGCTGAGCCTCCGACTGCGCGCTTGGCAGGCTACGGCGAGGCTCGGGCCAATCGAATGCTGCATCGACGACGCCATCACCTCCAAGATCAGGGTGGTAATTCGTGGAGCGAGCTCGCGCGGCACGTAGCTCTGCGACATCGATGTCTGCAACGGTGCTTGTTTCGTCGAGATAGCTGAAGCGTCGTCCTTGAGCAACCAGCGATCCTCCAGCGGCAACCATTGTGTGACCGTCGTAGATGATGCGGCCGGCTTCATTCCCCAACAGGTTCGCATATACATACGCGCAACCAAATGCACGCGAGCCATCGATGACAAACCGCTCGCGCACCTCCGACTTGCCGAAGGCAAAGTGGCTGGCACTTGGGTTGCAGATCACATCAACTGCACGGCGAGCGAGGCCCGCGCCGGGTCGGTCGTGGACCCAGGCGTCCTCGCAGATCTCGAACCCAAGCCGGACCCCGCCGATTTCAAACAAAAGGTCGCCGACAGGGCACGGTAAACCGTCAAAGTCGAACGCCGTCCGGGTGTTCTTTGGCCATGGCTTGAACCACCTAGGCTCGTAGTGAACACCATCTCCGGCGAGGTGCTGCTTGGGCACGAACCCAATGACCTGCCTGTTGAGCACGACCGCAGCCACGTTGTACAGCGCACCGTTGACGAACAGCGGGAGCCCGAGGGTTACGCAGAGTCCTCCAGTCTCTGGCAGGATCTCTCCCAGGACGTCAAGAGACAGGCGCCATGTCCCAGCGGAGTGAAAGCCATCCTCGCATCCGTACCCTGAGATACAGAGCTCCGGCAGACACAGCAAGCCAACCTGGTGCTCTCGCGCCGAGCGAATCGCCGCGACAATTCGGTTGCGATTGCCATCCCAATCAAGCGGAGTCTGATTCAGCGCACCCGCCGCAACCCGGAGCATCGTCATGCGGAAGCTCCTCTTGCCTGCCGAATCAGAGACTCGCGCAGCTTGTAGAGACCCTGTTCAAGCCCGGCGGGGTAGCTGTGCGGGTTCTCAAATCGCTTCACACCGGCATGGAGCGAAGACAATTGCATGCCTGCGCGCTCGCGAATCGCTTGGAGCGGGGGCGAGTCGTACTGGATCTCGCCCCCGCGGGTGATCGGCACGAGGAGGTCTTCGTATGTCGCGACATCATCGATGCGTCTTTGGCGAACCGGATCAGATGGGTCGATGATGACAGGTCGTTCTTCCAGCCCACTCTGTTCATCGAACATTGCATCAGCGACAAATCGACCGTTGTCTGAAAAACGACGGACTTGCAGGATCCCTGGAGTGGAGACCTTGATCGACTGCTCAGACAGCTTGATCTTCGGCATCCAGATGCCGTCCTCTCCCTTCAGGGCGGCAAGCTTGTAGACCCCACCAAGAGCTGGTTGGTCGTACGCCGTAACAAGCTTCGTGCCTACACCCCACACAGCGATCGTCGCTCCTTGTCGCTTGAGGCTATCGATGATGTGTTCGTCGAGGTCGTTGCTCGCGACGATGCTGGCGTTTGGGAATCCTGCGCTATCGAGCATCTTTCGGGCTTCGATGCTGAGATATGCCAAGTCACCCGAGTCGAGCCGGATGCCAACCATCTCATTGCCCCGAGCTCGGAGCGACTGGCCTACCTCGATCGCTTTGCGAACACCATCCAGGGTGTCGTAGGTGTCCACAAGGAACACGCAGTTGTTGGGCATCGAGTCCGCATACGCACTAAACGACTGCTGCTCATCGTCAAAGGACATGACCCAGCTGTGGGCGTGGGTGCCTTTGACTGGTATTCCGAAGAGCTTGCCTGCGAGCACATTTGATGTCGCACTGCATCCACCAAGGAACGCCGCTCGGCTCGCAGCCAGAGCACCATCGATACCTTGGGCTCGTCGGAGGCCGAACTCAAGCACGAGCTCGTCTTGAGCTGCGAAGGCGACTCGTGATGCTTTGGTCGCGACCAGGGTCTGGAAGTTAATGATGTTGAGCAACGCTGTTTCGAGCAGCTGACACTGGAGAATCGGCCCTTTGACCCGCACGATTGGCTGGTGCGGGAAGACAATCGTGCCCTCCGGAACCGCGTCGATGTCGACGGTTAGCTTCAGTGAGGAGAGGTACTCGAGGAACTCGGCCTTGAATAGCGGTGTGTCATCGTTGCCCTTCAGCGAGCCGAGGTATCTGATGTCATCGCCGTCAAACCGAAAGCCCTCAACCAGTTCGATTACCTGCTGAAGCCCAGCCGCGAGGGTGTATCCACCTCTGAACGGGTGGCGGCGAAAGAACAGATTGAAGACCGCTTCTTCCTCTGCTCGATCCAGATCCAAGTAACCAGCTGACATCGTGAGCTGGTAGAGGTCGGTCAGCATCGAGAGGGATTGTCCGGATCCGTTGACCATCGGCTTCTCCTTCGTGTCATTTATACACTAAGATGCTGGTCCAGTCAACCTCTCTCTGTAATTCCTGAGGCAGGGCCCTCTGCTCGACTGCTTAGCTCTACTTACGCTGGCCGAAGGCATTTGATTCAAAGTCGCGGATCGACTGGCTCGCTCTCAAGGGCAAGTACGCCGAACACGCACTCGTGTACCCTTCGTAAAGGCTCCCGCCGTACAAACCTCTCGAGTGATTCCAGCCCCAAGGCGAACTCACGCAGAGCGAGCGACCGCTTGTGCTTGAGGCCACGCTTGCGGAGTCGGTCGAGATGTTCGGGAGCGAGATACTCGGGTCCGTAGATGATCCGGAGGTACTCGGGTCCACGGCATTTCACCGCGGGCTGGAGGAGGCAGCGGCGCCCGTGAGCGATGAACTCCCGCGGCTTGACGACCATGCCTTCGCCCCCGCTTGAAGTCATCTGCTCCCACCACTCGATCGCAGTATCGGAGCTTGACTCATCAGTCAGCGAGACGACTCGGTTGTTCGTTGCGATGAGCATGGGCTCGTGCTCTGCAAGCCGAGCGAGAGTCTCCATGTGCCAGACGTGGTCCTTGTCGACGTGCACGGCTCGTTCCGTTGCCAAGATGTGAAACGGAGCCAGCTTGTAGTCATCAAGGGAGTCGACCTCCCAGCAGTACTGTCGGTAGGCCTGCGTGTACTTGTCGATCGA
>JBCDAP010000011.1:0-11799 GCA_039185335.1 Planctomycetota bacterium
GGATCTTCCTCATGGTGCGGCCCTTCGACATTACAACTCGATGTCCCGTCTCGATGATCGCGAACCGTCACATGGTGCTCTCGAGCCGTCACTTCTAGCCCGGGGCGTGCCCCCATGATCGAATACCGCCCCACACGGTCGCCATTCACCACAGACTCGAACAAAAAAGACGGTGCCATCCGTTCGTCATCGCGAACAAGGCGTCGATAAGCCGCGACCGCTGTCAGCTGATCACTCAAAACCGACAGCAGCACGGGCACGAAAACGCGTTCGCCAGAGGCAGGTGCCGACCTGGACGCAAAGTCGACAAAGTCTTTTCGAGTCATGCTGAACGTCGCCATGAGGCGGGCAGTGTAGGCTTGTCATGGCGACCCCGGGTATGGTGAAGGTCATGCGCCGAGCCCGCCGCTCACAACCCGTCGCCACGGTCGAGCTTATGCCCTTGATCGATGTCGTCTTTCTCCTTCTCACCTTCTTCATCTTCGCCCTTGTCCTGACAGCCCCGGTGAAAATCACCGAGATCTCCCTCCCTGAAACCTCCGCCGGCGGCGACCGCCCCCCTGGTGCCCTCACCATCGTGGGATTGACCGAGGGCGGGCAGATCACCCTCGATGAAAACCCCGTCACGGCCGATCAGCTCGCTCAACAACTCACCCAGCGCCTTGCTGAAGACCCCGAAATCCGCGTTGTTGTCGCTCCGGACGAGCGATCCACCGTTGGTGACCAGTTCAAGGTCATCGACGCCTTGACCCAAGTCGGCGTTACAGATGTGCAATTCTTGCGGCGCCCGAGCGACTCATCTGAATAACATAGAGCCATGCGTCGGAAGTACGGCCAACCAACCGGCCCCGATGACCGCCAAACCGATTGGCCCCTTCTTGTCGGCCTCGCGGTATCGATCGTCGCCCATCTGGCTGTCGGTGTGGCAATCGCGTACACACCACCGCGCGATGAAGCCGCCCTCGCCCCGGGCGAAGTCCCGCAAGCCCAACGCCCCCCTCTGCTCAAGCAAGACCGACCGATCAAGCTCGGCGATGATCAGAGCAACCGGATCACCATGAGCTGGCTCGCGTCGGACGACTTTGCGGAACTTACCTCGCCCAAGCCCAGCGAGGTTGACCAGGCGATGCTCGATCCTGACGGCGCTCCCGAGACAGTGGATGCCGAGCGCCAACAGCCCACGCCACCTCCAACGCTTGCCCAGCAACCTCCGAGCGGCGAGCCGATCATGCTCGCCGGACCGCCCGAACCGACCACAGCGAGCGCTCCGAACGGGGAATCCGATCGCACGGTTGAAGGCATCCCATTCCAGCTTCCCGAAAGCCTAAATGGCATCCTGGCGCTCGCTGAGATCCAGCCCAGCGATCTGCCACCCAGCCCATTTCCGTCGCCAACAAAGGATCGGCAGGAAAAGCCGGTGGTCTCCGGCAACGAGACGCCCGAACCTCAACCAATCCCAGAACGAGTCGCTCAGGCAAAGACGGAACAACCAAGCGAGACCGAGCCCGCAGAGGAAGTCGAGCCCCAACCGGTTCTGAAGCCGATTGCTGAGGCGGCACCATCTCGGCGTCAGTACGCGATGCCTCGATCGTCTCAATCGATCCTGGCCGCGCTCAAAGAGGCTCCGCGGATTCGGTCAGGCTCGCCTGTAACTTCGCGAGGGGTTCGTGTCACCACCACTCATATCCACCACGACCACACCACCCGTCTGACTGCCGGGCGTCGTGATGCTTTCGTTCGCATCTTCTTCCAGGCAGACGGAACCGTCGCGAACGTTGGCTTCATCGCGAGCACGGGAGACCAGTACGCCGACTTCGACATTGAAAAGGCGATCTACAAGTGGACCGCTGAGGGCGAGGTGCTCGAGAATCTGGTCGAAACACGCGGACCCGATGCAACGCATTGGGTTGACCTGCGTATCATCCGTTGACAGGTAGGGGATTATGGTTTTCGGCTTGTTCTCCGGAAATCGCGGTGCGGGACAGGACTAGACCTATGAAACTGAGCAAACGGTGTGTGTATGGCCTGCAGGCCGCGGTGAGGCTTGCCGCACGAGAAAGCCAGGGATACACCCAATCGAGGGATATCGCCAAGCACGAGCACCTTCCCGCAAAGTTCCTGGAATCCATTCTGCTGTCTCTCCGTTCTGCCGAGCTTCTCGAATCGAAGGTCGGGGCCGGCGGTGGGTATCGCCTCGCCAAGCCCGGCAACCGGATCACGGTGACGGATGTCCTCGGCGCTCTGGAGCAGGAAGACGACGAGCCGACCATCGAGCAAGGAACCATGACAGAGGGGCAGCACGCCCTCGCGAATGTGAATGAACGGATCGAAGAGGCCTTGAAGGACGCGATCGGTTCGCTCACACTTTCTGAGCTCGCAGAACAAGCCGCGGCTGAACTCGGGAAGAACACGACGCCGATGTACTACATCTAGATATCACTGATGAGAACCGTTCTCCTATCCATCTTGGGAATGTCCGCTTTGAGTGCGTCTTTGTGCGCGCAGCCGCTGCTTGAACGTGTCGACGCGGGCTTTGCGGATCGCGATGAGCTGGCAACAAGCTTGTTCGCTTTTACGCAGGTCAACTTGCAGCACGATCGCGCGTTCGCGCGTCTCTACGTTGACCCGCTCGACCCGGATGCGCTTGTCCGGCTCGACGGCGCGCTGATCGCGTCGTTCCCGCGGTCTGAATACAGAATCGCTCGGCAGGGCGGGGAACTCCCGATCGTCCCAGCCGGGGTGGAATACTCCATCGGCCCTCGGCAAGCGGAATGGCAGCTTCCGCCTTCGACGGATGCCATCCCTTCCACATCACTCTCCGAACGACAAAGCAACGTTCGCTCGGTCAATCTGTCTCGTGCCAAATCTAATCTTGTCAGCAGGCAACTTGTCGAACTCGGCGATCAACCGCGCGTGGTTCGGAGAACACCTAGCGCTGACCAAGTCAGTTCGCTTACAGGCGGCACTGTCATGAGCACCGAGTCTTACCGGCGCATGAGGCTCAGAGAGCTGAGCAAGAAACTCTCTTCAGTCGCAATCACGGGATGAAGCGACCAGAAGCACGTTGATTTGACGAATCACTCCGCGGAGATCGTCAGAGCCACGCGCCCTGTCTTGTCGCGCGAGAACGCATCGGGTTTTGGGAAGAAGGGCTCGTCCGCTTTCGAAAACGGCTCGAGATGGTCGTACCACGTCGCTTTGGGATCGTACTTTGCGAAGAACGGACGGCGGACCATGTCCGGCTCGCGAGCCTGGAGGTACTCGAGGCAGAACGCCTGCTGGTCGCCGATATCCGTCACACCCAGAATGTGGACTTTGCCCGGGAAGCAGGACATGGACGGCCCACGGACCGTCCGAGCAAGGCCGGAGACCTGCTGATACGCATTCCGGAAGATGTTCCAGCACCGCACCAGCGGGATCTCGAAGTAATTCTTCGCGCCCGTGTCGCGCTCGACGAACATGTAGTACGGGATGAGGCCTTGTTGCACACCGGTGCGCCAAAGGTCGCCCCAAACGTTCGCATTGTCGTTCACATGTTTGATCACCGGGCTCTGCATACGAATGTTGGCGCCGGTCGCGCGCACACGGCGCACCGCTTCGCGCGAAACATCGGTCGAGAGTTCGACCGGGTGCGAGTAATGGCCCATGATCGCGACCTGCTTGCCAGATGCGACAATCTTTTCGAACAAGCGGAGCATGTCGTCCGCGTCGTCGTCGGTGACGAAACGTTGCGGCCAGTATCCGAGACTCTTGGTACCGATGCGGATCGTGCGCACGGTGTCGAGTTCTAGGATCGGCTCGACGTACGCCGCGAAGAACCGTGTCTTCATAATCATCGGATCGCCGCCGGTGAAGAGCACGTCGGTGATCTCCGGGTGCGCTTTGAGATATCTCACCAGCGTGTCCGCTTCCTTGTTTGCAAATTTGAGATCGTCGAGACCAACAAACTGGGCCCACCGGAAGCAGAAGGTGCAATAGGCGTGGCAGGTCTGCCCATGGCTCGGGAAGAACAGCGTGGTCTCGCGGTACTTGTGCTGCATGCCCTCGACGGGTTCGCCATCGATCAGCGGCACGTTGTGCGTCATCTGCCCGGCTGGATGCGGATTGAGTTCGTAACGGATGCGATTGATCTCGGCATCCAGCTCGCTCTTCTCGGCATCCGCGTCGAGCAGACGCTGAATACGCAGATATTGAGAATCGTGGAGCATGCCGCGCTGCGGGAACGTCAGCTGAAAGATCGGATCATCGTGAACGTTGTCCCAATCGATCAGTTCTTCGACCAGGTAACGATTCGTGCGGAAGGGTAGGGCCAGCGAAACAACCTCGATCGCCTCGCGCAGGTCTGGGTCGAGTGAACGCCATTGCGGCAGATCCGCGATGTTGCGACGTGTCAGGGCCTTGTAGCGTTGGCTATCGGGAGTGATCGCCTGGACCATCGTTTCCCTTTCGGTGGCGAGGGTTGCGGACTAAAACGCCCGATGATTTGCGATTGATCAGCAGACTTCAGCGGAGAGAGACCACAAAGCCTGATGAAATCGGGGGAGATAGTATAGGCAGAAGCTCAGAGCGATGCGAGAGCGTCTCGCTCAACTCGCAAACAGAGGTTTCTTGTCTATGGCCAACGATCGCACGCCGACAATCGAAGCAAAGCATCGAGAAACGTCGAGCGCATGCTCGATCGCATCGCGTGTGATGCGTGCCGAGGCTGATGCCGTTGTGCACGCGGCATCACTTCTCGGACCATCATTCGAAGCAGCGGTCGAACTGATCGCCAGAAAACGCGGCTCGGTCATTGTGTCGGGTGTTGGCAAATCCGGATTGGTCGGCGCCAAGATCAGCGCGACGCTTTCATCGACCGGAACACCGAGCCATTTCATGCACGCGACCGAAGCAGTGCATGGTGATCTCGGACGAATCCGCGACGGGGACACCGTGTTGCTGTTGTCTTACTCGGGATCGACGGACGAAGTTATCAATCTTGCAGAGCTGCTTCGGCAAGACGACATCCCGATCATCTCGATCACGCGGGGCGCTGAAACACAGCTTGCTAAGCTTTCTGACGCAGCGCTGGTGACAGGGGATGTGACCGAAGCATGCCCCAACAATCTCGCACCCTCGGCGTCAACCACCGCGATGATCGCGTTGGGCGACGCGCTCTCCCTCGCGGTCGCGGAAGCGAATTCGTTCTCCGCCGAGGATTTCCATCGCGCACACCCTGGAGGGCTGCTCGGTCGGCAGATGATGTCGGTCAACGATGTGCTGCGATTCCGCGTGGGTGTTGATATCGAAGTCGTTGCGGAATCCGAAACCGTTCTCTCTGCCGTTCGGATCGCCACCGCGCACGGGCGTCGTGCGGGCGCAACGATGCTTGTGAACGAAGCCGGCGAGCTCTCGGGAATCTTTACCGATGCCGATCTGCGCCGCTTGCTGGTGAAGGATCCGCAGAGCGCGTTGGATCGTCCGATCCGCGAAGTGATGACCGCATCGCCCAAGCGGCTGGCGTCGAGCGCGAGAGTGCGGGACGCGGTTCAACTGGTCCGCGAGAGCCGGGTCGACGAGATCCCGGTGGTAGACGCATCGGGATGCCCGATCGGGCTGCTTGATGTGCAGGATCTGATTGCACTCAAAGTCATCGAGTCCTAGCTCGAACGGCTTGCCCAGCGCGTGCGAGCGCGAGGGTCGCCGGCAAGAGTGAATATTTTCAAAATGTAAGACTTTCCGTTTGCGTCCGAAAATTACAGCGGTAATTATATGATTGCGCAAAGGGGTTTGGCTTTGTTTAGAAAGCCTGCACAGGGCTTCGATTTGGGTTCAGGGTTCTCACACGAGGAGACGTGATGCAACAATTCATGGGTTGTTCTGCGCGGACGCTGCGTTCTGGTAGCGTTTTGTTGCTTGCTGTGCTTGCTGGTTCAACATGGGCCACGACGCCACGAGTGATCTATTCAAATATTGCCAGCGATCCAACATCTGCGATCCCGGGCGGAGGAACTTGGGACAACGAGTTCAGTTTCTTTACGCTGAACATCAGCACTTCCGGAGAGTATTGGCTGCTCAACCATCAAGGTGTTGCTGATGATTCCGAGGTGCTCGTTGTAGGAACAGGGACGAGCGGGTCGGTCGTTCTTGCCGAGGGCATTGATGGTTTTGATGGACGACTCGTCGATGGCATTGACTCTTCAGGGCGCATCAACAACGCCGGGCAGTGGGTGGTTGGCGCTGACCTCGATGGAGACACCAGTACCGATGATGTCATCCTGGGCGGCAACCTGAGCGGAGTGACCACGCTCTACGCTCAAGAAGGCGAAGCCATCGACACCGGCTTCGGATTTGGTCCTGGGAACACGTGGGACGTCCTTGATTCCACCGCGATCGATCAATCAGGCCGTGTGTATTGGGTTTCTGATGCGGTTGACGGTTCGTCGTTCTCGAGTTCAACGAACGAAATCATCGTTTCCTCAGACTTCCGTGTAATCGCGCAGAAGGGTGTGGATGTTCCTGGCAACCAGAGCACATCGCCGAGAGCGTTTGACGACTTTGATCTCGATGATTTTCATGTCAGCGATGATGGCTCATCTTGGCTTGTCAGGGGCGACATCGGGACACCGACCAGCGATGATGATGCGCTTTTTGTCAATGGCAACATCGTCGTCCGGGAGAACTTCACACTTTCGCAAACAGGGATCACAGGCGCTGATGGCTTGGCCCAGGTTGTTGACGGTCTTACAGGCGGAATCGATCAACAGTTCATGGCTGGCAACGGCGACTGGTACGTCTTCGGGCAATTCGCCGATCAGGCGACCGATTGGGCAATCCGCAACGGCGAGCTGATCGCATCTTCTGGTGACGAAATCTTCGCAGGTGCCAACGAATTCTGGGATGCACCCGGCGAAGGCGTGCAAGATTTCAGCTTGCTCGTTGGCAATTCGCTTGGTGACTACATCCTCGGAGGACTCACCACCTCTGGTGAAACCGCGATCGTGCTCAATAGCGAAGAGGTTGTGCTCCGATCGGGCGATGCCGTCGACCTCGATGGTGACGGCACACTTGACGATGTATTCATCGACTCATTCGAGTTCCAAGAGACCCGACTCGGTGACAATCTGGTGCTCTACGCACTGGTCAATTTCAGAGACAGACTTGGGTTTGGGCTTGGGAGCGGCTTTATCAGCGTCCAGATCCCAGCGCCCGGTTCGGCAGGACTCCTCTTGCTCTCAGGTCTCGCTGTGTCACGACGTCGGCGCCAAGAACACTGAGATGAAGTCCACAGATAGGTGAAAAGCGACGCCGCCTGTTGGCGGCGTTTTTATATTGAGATCGTGCGTTGTTAACGGGAGTCAAAGCAAGCTTGGTTACACCGTGACCGCTTGGTGATAGCTGATCAACATCTTGACGCGGCGGGGCAACAAGACGGTGCCGCGGGCTTGCTCAGCTTCGTGGATCGCGGGTGCGTCGGGAGACACGACGGTGTCAACAGCGGCGGGCGAGGCGGGGACCATGAAGGCGGCGGTGCAGGCAATCGAGGTCATTGAGATGTGCCTGAAGATCCGCTTCACGGAAGCCTCCGATTCTTCGCCGTGTCTTCACCTGTCGGGCAGGGTCAGTGAATGCTCCGGCGAGCTTGTTCGCCCATGACCGCGGAACCGCTCCGCCTCATCGACACCACAATCATGACATGAGTGACAACGCGAAGCGAGCGTGTTTGCGGGTACAAACACGCCAAATAATCGTCGCAGACCGGATAATCGGACCTTGGAGTCGCCCCAGCTTGCCCTCTTGGTTCAGAACGGAGGATGGATGATGTCGTGCTTAGCTGCCGAGGTAATGCTCGACCGCCGCGGTCACTTGTTCTGAAACAGGATCGACGGCTGATTCGAAGCGAGCAACAGGAGCGCCGTTGCGATCGAGAAGGAACTTGGTGAAGTTCCATTTGGGCGGCCCGCCGATGGGCGCGTCCTGCGCGGCGAGTTGCTGGTAGAGGGGATGGACCTCGTCGCCGGTAACAGAGATCTTGGTGAACATGGGGAACGACACGCCGTAATTAGCTTGGCAGAACTGAGCGATCTCGCTATCGGAGCCGGGCTCTTGGCTGCCGAAATTGTTCGCGGGGAAACCGAGCACAACGAGCCCCTGGTCTTTGTAAGTGTTGTAGAGAGACTCGAGACCTTCGTACTGACCAGTGAAGCCGCACTTCGATGCGGTATTCACGATCAGCACGACCTGCCCTTTGTACGCATTCAGGTCAACCGCCTCGCCCGCGAGCGAGTCGATGGTGTGATCAAGGACAGAATTGGCGGCTTGCGTTGTGTCGGCCATGGCGGGCTGATCCTTCTCGGCTGCGGGGGTGGACGGGTCGCTTAACGTGTAAGAACCACCTTCAGAGCAGGCGGCGAGAGTAAAAACGCTTGCGATCCATCCGGCCAGAAGCGGAAATCGCATGGAATGGCTTGTGTTCATCATGATTCCTGGAATGAGAGTGAGCTAGGCTAATGGCATGATTCGTCTTTCGCGGACAGTCCGATTCACGATTCCTGGAAACCCTTCGGCGACCGCCGGCCCACCTCGCAACGGCTTCGGGGGCAAACCCGCGATGCAAGGACTCGGACGATACTACGAGCTCACGGTTCGGTGCGCCGGAGAACCCGATGCACAGACCGGATATCTGGTCAACATCAAAGAAATTGACAAAGCAACGCACGCTGTCGTGGTTCCCGTCATCACAGCAGCCTGCGCAGAGCGGCCTGAGACCGACGCCCACGCACTGCTGCCCGAGATCGTTTCCGCACTGGACGGCTCGCTCCCAGCCTCGATCGAATCCGTCGTCTGGAAACTGACACCCCACTGTTCTGTGGAAATGGAGACCGATATGCCCGATCAGGCCATCATCCGCCAGCGTTTCGATTTTGCGGCGGCCCACCGCCTGAACTGCGGCGAACTCTCCGAAGAAGAGAACCGGCGGATCTTCGGGCGGTGCAACCATCCGAGCGGGCACGGGCACAACTACATGGTCGAACCCGCCATCGCCCTCGAACTGGGCAACAGCTCCTTCAGCTCGGAAGACATCGAACGCATTGTCGCAGAAACAGTGATCGATCCGTTCGATCACACCAATCTAGATGAAGACCACGAAGCGTTCTCGACCACCGGCAACGGGCTTACATCTTCGGTCGAGCATATCGCGCGAGTTTTTTATGAGTTGCTCAGCCCGGAGATCGAAAGAGCATCGAACGGAACAGCCACGCTCCGTTCGATGACGGTCTGGGAAACGGACAGGACCAGCGCAACCTACCCGGGATGATCACCGATCAGAACGGCGCGCGGCGCGGACGGCGCTCTTCATCCTCTTCGTGATCATGGTGATGGTGATCGTCCTCTTCCCAATCACCCTCGAATGATTCGAAGACATCCTCGAAGTCGGCAGCCGCCTCAGCAGCACCAAATCCGACCAGCGTCCCAAGGCCTATGCCTCCCAGGATCGGTGCAGCATCGCCGATACCGAGGAGGCTCGAAGCAGTGCAGATCACCGACGAGCTCGTGTACTGATCCTGAATGTAGTCATTGCCGTCCCAATAAGCGGTGGTGATAATCGGGCGTGAAGCCTCCGAGAGCGTGCGCACAGTCGGCACGACCATGTAAGCCGACTCTGAATCGGGCTCGGTGACAAAGTTCTCGAGCGCGGAAGCAACGATCGACGTCAAGGCGTACCCATCACGCATGGTGCGTTCGGAATCGATGTACGAGAACACAGTGGCGCTGCCGGCACTCAGTGCAAAGGCATCCGAAACCTCACGATGGCTCAGCACCGATCGAGAAGGATCCTCGAGTTGCTCGAGGGCCGCGAGTGCGGCCTGCTGAGTAACCGCCATCACGAGATGATCGTCATGAATGGCAATGACTGGGTTGAACGGGATAGGCAAACCTGGCGTTTCGAAGCGGTAGACGGTGTGATCGCCGAGCTGTGTACGTGCCACGCGGACTCCGAAGACAGTCGATGGCTGTTGTTCGGCGATCGTGCTGTTCAACTCAGAAAACAGCGTTTCGAGTGAGCTATTGAAGGTTGCCGGGTCATCGAGTGTCGCGATCGCCACGAATGAGGTGAGCGAACCGCCGCCGGTGGAATCAGAGAAGTAGAAAATCGCGTGATCGCCGAGCGGCTCGATCAGAGCTTCTTGGAAAGAAGCGTCAAAGACTTCCTCGAAACCGGCCATGAACTCTTCGTAGTAGAAGCCCATACCTGCAGCGTTGAGCTGCTCAGTGGCGGAATCGAGCATGTACTCCGCGAGGTTCGGCATCGCCCAGAACGTCGTGGTGTCCTCGGGTGCTGCCTTGAGCAATTCGCGCGGGATCGGCTTCTCCCCGATCCCGAGTGCCGGAGCGAATTCACGCGCACCAATAAGACGCTGGCGAGCAAGCGAACGACCGCTATCGAGATGATGCACGATGAACTCGAGCTTCATCGCCTCGTCACCGACGAACCCTTGCTCGGCGAGTTGCTCGGTGATGGGAGGCATACCAGGCGGCTGGGACATGCTTGCCATCATCAAGAGAGGCGTGAACGGCTGGATGAGCGCATCCGGATCGACATACATACGGAAAACGGGATCATTGCCCGCTTCCAAGGGTTCTGGAAGATCAGCGAATGCGAGATCGTCCGCGGGCATGTCGCCCAAAAAGAGATCATAGTGGTGGCCTTCGCTGTCAGACGCGGGGCCCAGAGTGAGTGTCATGGAACCCATGTCGATGTCGTACATACCTTCGCGTGATTCGCTGTGTTCAGGGCGAGGCAGGCCAGCCATCGAAAGAGCCTGACCAACCGAGAGACCGAGCTGCTTGGCCTCCTCTGCGTTGTCAGTAGTGATGCGGAAACGTGCGGCGTAAGGCTGCGTGCCGGGCTTGGCAGCCGACCCAAGGTTCACGATCCCGAACGAGATCGGCTTCCCCCATGTTCGCGCAAAGATCTCGATCACCGGGCGACCTTCCTCCAGCATCTGCCCGAGCATCGGGTCCTCGAGGTAAGTCGAAATACGCGATGGAACCGATGCCAGGGCGGCCTGTAATCCGGAATCCGCTTGATTGGGGAGCAGGTCCTTGAGGGAAACGATCTCGCCCGCGATCATCGTGCGGGGCGGAGATCCTTCACTTTGAGCGAAAACAGTGCCTGTCGTCAGAATGAGGGCTGAAGCGGTGAAAGCAAAGGCGGTCTTCATTGATCTACTCCTCGGAGATGGTCCTCGATGGGCGATGCGATTCGGATTCAGCGTATGGTGGAAGAGTGCTGGATGCTCAGAACATACTTTTGATCCGCCCGAGTGCTTTGGGAGATGTCTGCCGGACGGTGCCGGTGTTGGCGAGCCTGCGCGGGGCGGCCCCGCAGGCACGGATCGACTGGTTGGTCCAAACAGAGTTTATGGGTGCGGTCCAACACCATCCCGCACTTAGCTCTGTTCTTGGGTTTCCTCGGAAACGCCTTTCGCTTGGCAACATCTTTCGGAACGATGGGCGACTCGCCATCCAAGAGCTTTCGCGGAATTTGAGGACAAATCCTCGGTACGACCTCGTGATCGACTGCCAAGGGCTGGCCAGATCGGGCTTGTTCGCGTTCTTAAGCGGTGCAAAACGGCGTGTCGGATACACCAATGCCGAGGAACTCGGCTGGATCTGGATCAACAAACGCATCCATGCTCCCCGAAGCATGCACACCGTGGATCGGATGCTGTCGCTTGTGGAATCACTCGGCATTGAAGTTGTTCGTGACATGCGGCTTTATACCGACAAGACCTCGCAAGCGTTCGCGTCCGA